>CALXXB010000051.1 GCA_944392525.1 uncultured Clostridia bacterium
AGAACTCACCCAATTACAGGTGTTTATAAATTACATACAGGTGTTGATATTGGAGCACCTATGGGAGCAAATTTTATCGCAGCAAATGATGGAATTGTAACAAAAGCAAGTTACAATAGTGCATACGGAAATATGGTAATAATAGACCATGGAGGAGGAGTATCTACATTATATGCACACGGTTCAGAAATTTTAGTTCAAGTTGGACAAACTGTAAAAAGAGGAGATCCAGTATTGAAAGTAGGTTCAACAGGATATTCAACTGGAGCACATGCACACTTTGAGGTAAGGCTAAATGGCGTTGTAACTGATCCAATGCCATATATAACAAATGGATTGGTGCCACAGACACAAACAAATGAAGAAACGGATGTAAATGAAACAAGTCAATAAAAGTAAAAAAAGAAAGTAGGAGGAACTTATGAAAAGAATTGCACTAAAAATATTAGGGGTAGTTTTAGTTACAATTATAGTATTACAATTTAATGTAGTAATGGCAGTTTCTCAAAAAGATTTGGACAATGTAAATAGTGAAATTGAAGATAAGAAAGAAGAATTAGAAGATGTCCAAAACGAAAAATCACAAACAATGACAGAAGTAGAAAGTTTAACAACACAAATATCAGATTATCAAGCTCAAATAGATGATTTAGATAGTCAGATAAGTGAACTAAATGCACAAATAGAAGAGTCTCAAAGAAAAGTAGATGAAGCACAGGCACAATATGATGAAAATAAAAAATTAGCGGAAGAAAGATTAGTTGTAATGCAAGAATCAGGAGATACAACATATTTAGATATGTTACTTACTTCTGAAAGTATAACTGATTTGATTTCTAGTTATTATTTGGCATCAGAATTGGCAGAAGCGGATACAGAACTTCTAGATAGCTTAGAAGGAGAAAGACAAGAACTTGAGAATGCAAAAACAGAACTAGAAAATAACAAAGCAGAATTGGATAATGCGAAAACAACTAAAGAAAGTGCTTCAGCTCAATTACAAGTCTTAAAAAATGAAAAGAATGCACAAGTTGAACAATTATCTCAAGAAGAAAAAGATTTACAAGCAGAAATTGATGAATTGGCAGACCATGAGTCAAATATTAGAAGTGAAATTGAAAGAATGAAAGCTGAGTATGATAAGAATAATTCAGTAGGAAGCAATAGCAATACAAGTACAAGTTCTTTTGGATTTGGATGGCCAGTATCTAATAATAGGATAGGAACAGGATATGGAGTTTCTGGTTCAATGTGGAGTTCAGGATATCATACAGGAGTTGATTTTCCAGTAGGAACAGGAACACCAGTATATGCTGTTGGAGATGGACAGGTTTTTGATACAGGATATAATAGAGCATATGGTAACTTTGTAGAAATATATCATGGAAACAATGTGTATAGTTTTTATGCTCATGCATCAAGTGTTAGCGTAAGTAAAGGACAAAAAGTTTCTAAAGGGCAACAAATAATGTTATCAGGAGCTACGGGTAATGTAACAGGTGCACATTTACATTTTGAGATTAGAACTCCAGGATATGGATATTCAAGTTGTGTAAATCCAATGCCATATTTACCTTAAGTTATTAATTTATAATAATATATATAATTACTTTAGTTAAATTATAGGAGGAACTTATGAAAAAGGTTGTTTTTAAAATATTAGGGATAGTAATTGTAGCAACAATGCTCTTGCAAACTGTTGCTATGGCTGCTTCGACAAGTGATTTAAAGAGTCAAATGAGTGATAATAAAGATAAAATCGATGACGCAAAAGACGAATTAAGTGATGTTCAAGAGAAAAAATCAAATACGCAAGAAGAAATAAATAATTTAGATAGTCAAATTGCTGATTATGAATCACAGATAAATGAATTAGATACTAAAATTACTGATTTAAATACTCAAATTGAAGAATCACAAAAAAAACTAGATGAAGCACAAGCTGAATATGATGAAAACAAGGAATTAGCAGAAGAAAGGCTAGTAACTATGCAAGAATCAGGAGATACATCTTATTTGGATTTTATATTATCTTCTGATAGTGTTACTGATTTAATTTCTAGTTATTATTTAGCAACAGAATTAGCACAAGCAGATACAGAGCTTTTAGATGGATTAGAAGAAGAAAGACAAGCTGTTGAAGAAGCAAAAACAGAATTAGAAAATAATAAAGCTGAATTAGATAATTCAAAAACAACTAAAGAGAGTGCTACTGCACAACTACAGGTATTAAAAGAAGAAAAAAATACAGAAGTTGCTAAATTATCTGAAGATGAAAAGACAATTCAAGCACAAATAGATGAATTAACAGAAGCAAATAAAACTATAGACCAACAAATTAAAGAAGCAGAAGCTAGAATTGCAGCAGCTAATAAAAATAACGGTGGTAGTGGTGGCAGCAGTAGTAATGGCGGTAGTGGAGCACCAGCAGGAGCACCTTCTGGTAGTGCAGATTTTAGCAAAGTAAGCTCTTATGGATTTATTTATCCAGTACCATCAAGATATCAAACAATTACAACAGGAATGTATTATTCAAGTGGAGCATATCATGGAGCAGTAGATTTTGGTTCAGGTGGAGTAAATGGTCAACCTATATTTGCTGTAGCAGACGGAACAGTCATAATATCTACAAGATTAAGTGGAAGTTATGGAAATTATATTATAATTAAACATGATAATGGATTATATACATTATATGCACATGGACAAGATGGTTCAAGAACTGTTTCTTCAGGAGATAGGGTTTCACAAGGTCAACAGATAATGAGAGTTGGAACAACTGGAAATTCAACTGGTCCACACTTACATTTTGAAGTAAGAACTAGTCCAGGTAATTATAGTAATAGAGTAAACCCACGAAATTATTTACCTTAAAGACATTGTAATTTAAGAAATTAATAATACATATAATTAAATAAGAATTATAAAAAATATAGGGGCGGAAAATATCCGCCCAGCTTTAGTACTTTAAGTACCAAACTGAGAAATTGGAGGCTAAAAATGGAAGAACAGAAAAGATTTAAAACTTACAAAATCATAATGCTAGTTGTTTTGGTAGCATTTGTAACTTTTTTATTAACATCAATTGGAATGTATCAATATTTTACAAATGATGGTTTTGGAAAAAGTATTGTAGCAAAGTCAGAAGCTAACGAGGAACTAGTAAATACTTTAGACCAATATAGAAAAATAATAGATAAGTACTATCTAGGAGATATAGATGAAGAACAATTAAAAGAAGGTGCAATTAGTGGCTATATAGATGGATTAGGAGATGAATATACTGAGTATATATCAAAAGAAGATATGGCAGACTATATGGCAGATACAACAGGAAATTTCGTAGGTGTAGGAATATATATGGTACAAGATAAAGAAGCAAATAGAATAATGATATTATCACCAATAAAAGGAGGACCAGCAGAAAAGGCAGGATTGCAACCAGGTGATTATATAACAGCAGTAGATGGGGTTAAGTATTCAGGAGAGCAAATGACAGAAGCTTCAAATAAAATTAAAGGTGAAGAAGGAACAACTGTTAAATTAGAAATTCTAAGAGGAGAGGAAACTTTAAACTTTGAATTAACAAGGGAAAACGTTAAAGTAAACCCAGTTGAAGGAGAAGTACTAGATGGCAATATAGGTTATATAACATTTTCTTCATTTGATGAAGGGACAGCAGAAGAGTTTAAAGCTAAATTTGAGGAATTACAAGGACAAGGAATTAATTCATTAATAATAGATTTAAGAAATAATGGTGGAGGAATTGTAGACGAAGCTTTAGGAATTGCAAATTATATATTAGATAAAGATTCAGTTATTTTATATGAAGTAGATAAGAATAATAATGAAGAAGTAGAAAAAACAACTGATAACCCAATAATTAATATGCCAATTATATTATTAACAAATGAGAATACAGCAAGTTCATCAGAAATACTTGCTGGAGCTTTAAAAGACCATGGAAAAGCAACAATAGTCGGAACAAAAACTTATGGAAAAGGAGTAATCCAACAATTACTTACATTACCAGATGGAAGTGGATTAAAAATAACTTCTGAAAAATATTTAACACCAAATAGAACAGAAATAAATAAAATTGGTATAGAGCCTGATGAAGAAGTAGAATTACCAGATACAGTAAAAAATGTTTTAGATGTTAAAAGAGATGAAGATACACAATTACAAAAAGCAATTGAAATATTAAGTAGAGATTAAAGCGAGGGATGAGAATGAATTTACCAAATAAATTAACTATATTTAGAATAATATTGGTACCGATAATGGTAATAATTCCGTTTTTTGGAATAGAGGGTAAAATCCTAGGAATACCAATAGAATGGATTATAATTGATAGCATATTTATTATAGCTTCTATTACAGATAAATTAGATGGCTATTTAGCAAGAAAAAATCATCAAGTAACAGCATTTGGTAAATTCTTAGATCCTTTAGCTGATAAAATATTAGTATTAGCAGCTATGATGATGTTGGTTGAAATGCAAAAATTACCTGCATGGATACCAATTATAGTTCTAGCTAGAGAATTTGTTGTATCAGGATATAGATTAGTAGCGGTAGAACAAGGTGGAGAAGTAATAGCAGCATCTAAGTGGGGAAAATTGAAGACATTAACACAAATGTTAGCAATTATCTTAGCCTTTGTGGATTTAAATGCATTTGGAGACTGCTTTACAGGAGTATTACAAGGTGGAGACTTAGTACTAAATTTAATTGTAACAATCATGATGATTATACAAGTTATTGCAACAATATTCTCAGGAGTAGATTATTTAAAAGGTGCTAAAAAATATATGCAAGCTAAATAAACAAACGAAAAACAGAAAATAAGAATACTTTTAAGATAAAATGAATATAATGTTAAATAAAAAATGGAGTTTGCTTGACAAATTTCATTTTTTGCCGTAATATAGTAAATGATTTTTTGGAAAAGTATGAAATTACCTAAAGAGAGGAGAAATGAACAATGGATGAGAAAAAAGAAGTAATATTAACACAAGAAGGATATGATAAATTAGAAGAGGAGTTGAATTTCTTAAGAACAGAAAAAAGAGCTGAAATAGCTGATAGAATAAAAGTAGCATTAGGATTTGGAGATTTATCTGAAAACTCAGAATATGATGAAGCTAAAACAGCACAAGCAGAAAATGAAACAAGAATTGTAGAACTTGAAGACAAATTAAGACATGCTAAGATAATTGATCAAAAAGATATTAATACAGAAACAGTTCAAGTTGGAAATATTGTAAAAGTGTTAGATATGGAATTTGATGAGAAAATTGAATATCAAATAGTTGGTTCTACAGAAGTAAATTTAGCAGAAAATAAGATTTCTAATGAATCACCTTTAGGAGCTGCATTACTTGGAGCTAAAAGAAATAATGTAGTAGAAGTAAATGCACCTGGTGGAGTTATGAAATACAAAATATTATCTATAAAAAAATAAACAATTAATGAAAAGAAAAAAAAGAGTTAAAATAAATAAAAAGATAATATAAATAAAAAAATAAAAATAGGCAAAGTATTTTTTATACTTTGCCTAAAATTGTTTACTTAAATACTTAAAGAACTATCTAAAGCAAGTTTAATCATATTATTTAAACCTGTTTGTCTTTCGTCAGGTGTTGCAACTTCTTTAATATATTTAGAATCTACAACACTCATTAAACAAGCGGCTTTCTTATTTAACATTTTAGCAGTATAGAATAAGGCAAAAGCTTCCATTTCAGCACTAACAGGATTGAAATCAGATGGTACTCTTTCTAAGAATTTATTTACATCTGTCATATATAAATCAAAACAATCAGTGCAAACTGTGTTCCCTTTTACAATATTAACATTTGTTTCTTTTGCTGTTTTTTCTATAATAGAATTTAATTCATTATTTGCTTCTACGATATGACAATTATCATTGTTTAAAGTTAAAGCATAGTTTGATTCACTAAATACTTTATCAGCAAGAATGATATCAAATAATTTTAATTCAGGTTTATAACAACCACAAGAACCTATTCTTATAATATTTTCTACTTCATAAATTTTATATAATTCATAACAATAAATTCCCATACTTGGCATACCCATACCAGATGCCATAACTGTAATTTCTTTACCTTTATATGTTCCAGTATATGCATACATTCCTCTTACTTGATTTACAAGCTTATAATCATCTAAAAAGTTTTCAGAAATATATTTTGCACGAAGTGGATCTCCTGGCATAATTACTGTTTTTGCAATATCGCCTAAATTGGCTTCATTATGTGGTGTTGGCATAATAATTCCTCCTTACGTTTTTTATATTGTTAGTATATCAATAAATATAAGAAAATACAATAGAAAAAAATTGGATAAAAGATTTAATATAATATTTTTTGAATAAGGAAAATAAAATTATTTAAAACTATTGTAAAAATTGTTGATAAATGTTAAAATAATAATAGATTGAAAAAAAACCAAATTTTTTGGCAGATTTTTAATCTTTTTTTATTTTGTTTAAATTTTTTATCTAGTTACTAAATTTGGTTTGTTTTTTGTTTATTTTTGGAAAGGGGAAAAAAATGAATACAAAGTACATATTTGTAACAGGAGGAGTAGTATCAGGATTAGGAAAAGGAATAACGGCAGCATCTTTAGGGAGACTATTAAAAAATAGAGGATATAAGGTAACAATACAAAAATTTGACCCTTATATAAATGTAGACCCGGGAACAATGAACCCATATGAGCACGGAGAAGTGTTTGTAACAGATGATGGAGCAGAAACAGATTTAGATTTAGGACATTATGAAAGATTTATAGATGAAAATCTTACACATAATTCAAGTGTAACAATGGGGAAAGTATATTCTACAGTAATAGAAAAAGAAAGAAAAGGCGAATACTTAGGAAAGACAGTACAAGTAATACCTCATATAACAAACGAGATAAAAAGAAGAATATATGGATTTGAAGACACAGATACTGATATAGTAATAACAGAAGTTGGTGGAACAGTAGGAGATATAGAGGGACTTTCAATAATCGAGGCAATTAGACAAGTAGGATTAGAAAAAAATCCAGAAGATGTATTGTATATACATGTAACATTACTTCCATATATACATGGCTCAAATGAAATAAAATCAAAACCTACACAACATTCTGTAAAAGAATTACAGAGTTTAGGTATAAAACCAAACATATTAGTATGTAGAACAGAACAAGATATACCAGATAGTGTAAGAGAAAAATTATCACTATTTTGTAATGTAAGAAAATCAAGTGTAATTCAAAATAAAACAGCAGATTGTTTATATGCAGTACCATTAATGTTAGAAGAAGAAGGATTAGCAAGAGAAGTTTGCAATCATTTGAAATTAGATAGATATATACCAGATAATTCAAAATGGCAAGAAATGATAGATAATATAAGAAGTATAGACAAAAATAACAAAGTAAGAGTAGCAATTGTAGGTAAATATATAAAGCTAGAAGATTCATATATATCTGTAATAGAAAGTTTATATCATGCAGGATTTGAAAATCATGTAAAAGTAGAAGTAGACTTAGTAGATGCAGAGAAAATAAACAGAGAAAATGCAAAAGAAGAATTATCTAAATATGATGGAATAATAGTACCAGGTGGATTTGGAACAAGAGGAATAGAAGGAAAGATAGAGACAATTAAATATGTAAGAGAAAATAAAGTTCCATTTTTAGGAATATGTCTTGGTATGCAAATGGCTGTTGTAGAGTTTGCAAGAGATGTATTAGGACTAGAGGATGCAAATTCAGCTGAATTTGATGAAAATACTAAGAATCCAGTAATCCATATAATGGAAGAACAAAAGAAAGTGGATAAAAAAGGTGGAACAATGAGATTAGGAGCATATCCTTGTATAATAAAAGAAGGAAGCTTAGCAAGTAAAGTATATGGTA
The DNA here is from genome assembly GCA_944392525.1 of uncultured Clostridia bacterium. The sequence continues at coordinate 7,942 of CALXXB010000051.1, forward strand.
AAAAAGAAATAGAAGAAAGACATAGACATAGATATGAATTTAACAATGATTATAGAGAAAAATTAGAAGAAGCAGGTCTAACAGTTTCAGGAACATCTCCAGATGGTAACTTGGTAGAAATAGTAGAAATAAAAGACCATCCATATTTTATTGCAGGACAATTCCATCCAGAATTAAAATCAAGACCAAACCGTCCAGCTCCTTTATTTGTAGGATTGGTAAAAGCTTGCATTGATAATAGAAAATAGAAATTTTAAAAATTTTAAAAATACTATTGACAAAAAAGAAAAAAACCTTTATAATCTATAATTGTCAGGAGGAAATGCAGGTGTAGTTCAATGGTAGAACCTCAGCCTTCCAAGCTGATGACGTGGGTTCGATTCCCACTACCTGCTCCAAAATCCTGACAATTAACTTTATATGCAGGTGTAGTTCAATGGTAGAACCTCAGCCTTCCAAGCTGATGACGTGGGTTCGATTCCCACTACCTGCTCCAAATAAAATGA
>CALXXB010000052.1 GCA_944392525.1 uncultured Clostridia bacterium
TTTTTCTTGTTTTCGTTATCTAGTTCATATGTAAAATCTTTTTTCCATTTATTTAATTTAATACCCCATTTATTACAATAATTTTCTAATTTAAATATCTCTTCTTTTTCATAATCAAAAAAGCCAAGTTTAATGTAGCTAAAAATAGATTCTGAAGAAAAATTCTTAGTTAAAATTTCTAATATGCTAAGTACATATTGAACTATTATATTTTGATTTAGATCTCTTTTTTCATCTATAAAAACAGGTATATCATATTCTCTAAAAATAGCTCTAACTAATGATGAATAACCTTCTATATTTTTAGTTATTATAGATATATCTCTATAGCGCATGTTTTCTTCTCTTACTAACTTTTGTATTCTTCTTGCTACTTCTTCTACTTCTGAATATTCATTTTTAGCAAGAAAAATAGACAAGTTTTCCACATCTTTTCCATATTTTGTGGATTTAGAATTATATAAATTACTACTTAAGAATTTTAATTCTTCTGTTTTAAAACGAGGCTCTGATTCTAAATGTACAAACTCTTCTGTACCTATGTCGCTTTCTTTAGCTAAGTCTAATAGTCTTTTTACTGTTAATTTATTTGGATAATAAATATCAATATCTGGATTAGTATTAAAATCCAAATCATCAACACAAATCGTTATATTTACTTCTTTTGCTAAAGCAAGCATCTCTTTAATGACTTGATATTCTTGATACGTAAATCCTGCGAACTCATCTATAAATATTATACTGTTCTTTACTAAATCTACTTTACTTAAGTTCTCGGAAAGTATTGTTAACAAATCTGTATCTTCTATATAACTTCCTGAGATTTTCTCTTCAAAGTTTTGATAAATACAAGCCATATCTTGTAGCTTATTTTTTAAATAAACATCTTCTGTTCTATCTATTTCACTTAGTAAATCTTCTACGCCTACACCATGCTTTTTAAATTCTGTAATTGCTCTCATACTTAAATCAATATTTTCATCTGATTTACCTAAGAACTTTAAATTTTTTTGATTATTACTTAATATTGAATAAATAAGCATAGCTTTTCCACATTTTGAAAGCTCTCTATTTTCTCCCCCAACTTCTTGCATGACACGATAAGCCATTCTGCTTAAAGTTATTACTTCTGCATAAATAGCCGCACTACTTCCTAACTTTTCCATTTCATCCATAAGTTTTCTCTCAGCTGTAAATGAAAATTGCTCTGGTGTTATTATAAAGATTTTCTTTTCATCTTCTTGTTCAATTAATCTTGCAATCTCTGAAAAACAATAACTACTCTTACCACTACCAGATTTTCCATAAATAAGTCTTAAGCCCATCTCTACCTCCTATTCGCGTTGGGGACGTTTCCTTTGCGCAAAAATTTTCGCATTTGGGACACATCTTCCTCTTTTCTTTCCTTAGATTTTATAACAGAATATAAAAAATAGCAAGCTACTGCTTGCTATTTGTGACCAGCAATATGAAATTTATTTTACTCATCAACTAGTGATGATAAATATTTATCATTAAACACAGATGTTGGCATACATACTATTGGACGAACTGTATATGAATAGCTATTTACGTAGTCACTTACTAAATATCAAAACTGCCAAACACATAAACTTCATAATTATCATAATAATCATCAAGAGAAGATAATAACCAATTTGATGATGTACTTTTGTTATGTATTCCATAATTATATTTGTTTTTATTCGATTAGGAGTTATATTTTGTGTATATCTATAATTCCCTACACCTAGTTTTATTTGACTTACTGTTGCATTAAATAATTTTACGTATAATTTTAAAGTTGGATTTCCTATTACAAATACTGCATCATTATTTTCAAATTCTTCTCATACAGTCATGTCTGTTAACCACGCTGTTGCTAATATATTTCTATTTGTGTTACTAGTTGTAAAAAATGTTCCTACTTCTAAAAGCATCGGATTTAGCTTTTGCCATACTGTGCTTACATCTACCCCACTATTATAAATATCAGTATAATAATCACTTGGCTTATAACTTCCTACACATTCATCTGTTATTAAATAAGTATAATTATTATCTTGGTAAAATAGTCTCCATACATTTGTTGTCATTTCTCCTACTTAAACTGTATAATTTGGTATCTTCTGACCATATTTATCAGAATTTATTGCATCTCCTATTGTTAAAATGTTGGTGTAGTTACTGTTCCTCCATTCATCAATTATTTATAATATTATTATACTCATCGAGTCTTTCTCCTTCAATTGCTTGTGCATTTTCTATTTCGTTTTTAGTTCTTTGTGCTTGGTAAGTATCCCATTATTTCCTGTAAGCATTGTAATACTTACTCCCTCTAAAATTAGTAAAACTATTATTGTAATTACTTTAGCTAAAGATATATTCATTTCTATTTAACTACTGTTTTTACCTCGTTCCCCCAAAAGAATACAAGAAGACCTGATGTCTTCTTGTATTCTTTTTACATCAAAATTAATTATCTATTGTTCTATTATAACTAGACCAATCTTCTTCTGTTGGTTTTGATATTTTTTGTATTGTATCTGTTGAGACTCCAGACTTTAGAGATATCACAGGGCGGACGGCACAACTGTGCAAATCCTCAGTGCCAAAAGAGCGGAACAAATAGTAACCCTCTGGTCCTGTAGCGCCTCCAAACACGGCACCTACATTGAAATTACAATTATCGTTATTAGTATAGACACAGCGAGAGGCTAGCCAGTATTCTTTCTTTTGTTGTTCTACTCCATTTGGATAAAATATCATATTATAAAGATTTTGATTGTTTCCTGTTTTTAATGCTGAATTATCTCCACTGTAATAATATGCATTTGATGTTTTTTCAAAATCTGTTCTTGTTCCTGCTATAAAATCTTCTGCATTTGCAAATTGATTTGTATAACTATATTTTTGACCATAAATTCCATCTTCATCAACACCTTCTGGTTTTATTCCTGTTGGATCTACTGTTACTCCACAAATTGTATTTATATCTTCTGCTGTTAAACTTCTTGCACTATCTGCTCCTTTTCCATTTCCATATATAGCACAAATATTTTTTAATTCTGTTTCTGCATTTTTATATCCATAAGCACCATATAAATAATAATATGGATCATTTGAAGTAGTTTCTTTTTTAATTGGACTTCCACTTACTAATAAAATATGTTTATCACTTTCAGTACCTTCAACTCCAAGGACTCTCCAAGTAGTAGAAGTATCTACATTAAATACTTGGTTTTTCATTTCATCCGGTATTGTTTGCTCAGTATAATAATTCATACCAGTATTTGCTCCAGTGCTTTTATAATTTCCACTTTCTGGCTTGTAATTTACATAGTCACCAATATGTAAATGTGTTTCATCTGTACAAGTTCCATCAGTTTTATCACAACTTTCTGCATTTTCAAACATATCTACTAAAGTTAATCCAAATACTATAGTTCTACTTCCTATCGTTACCTGTCCTGTTGTTAATACTTGATTCGGTTCATCATTTATTAATAGTTTTCGACTTTTCAAGTCTGCTACTAAAGCTTCTAAACTTTGATCTGTTGAATCTCCTGTTGCTTCATCTAACGTCTTATTTGACTCCCATAAATCTTTAGCCTCTTCTACTGCTGCACCTCTAGTTTCCACATCTGCTTTTTTTGCTTGTGTTAATATCCCATTATCACCTGTTAGCATTGCAATTGAAACACCGGCTAATATTAGAAGTATTATTATTGTAATTACTAAAGCTATTAGTGTAATTCCTTTTTCATTTGTTTCTTCCATTTTATCCTCCTTATATTTTTTGAGGCATTTATGCCTCTTTTTGAATAAATTATAGCAAAATGGGGCATACATGTCAATGACTTATAAAATTATTTATTATAGAATTAATTATAATTTGTTTATTGAAGGTGGGTTTATGTTACAAGAATATAGAAAGCGCGCTAAAATCACACAAGAAAAATTATCAGAAAAAACTGGGTTAGATAGAAAAACTATTTTTAGAATTGAAAATGATATAACTATTCCTAAAGTAGATACTTATGCTAAAATTGTTTCAGCATTAAATATGACAGATGAAGAAATCTGTGACCATTTAAGGAAATTAGTAAATATAAAAAAGAAAGATAAGTGATTTCAATTTTCACTTATCTTTTTTAGATGTGTCCCAAATGCGAATTTTTTTGCGCAAAGGAAACGTCCCTAATGCGAAATTTATGCTTCTCTTCTCCAATAAAATAAATATTGTTGTGCTAATCCCGCTAAGTCTCCAAATTTTTCTTTTGCTATTTTTTCTATTTGCTTTTTATTTACTTTTGTTTCATCTTCATTTTTAATGTACAAGTCATTCATAACTCTTCTTACCCATACATCAATTGGAAACACCTCAAATCTCTTTAAGTCTGAAAATAATAGTATACAGTCTGCCACTTTAGGACCTACTCCTGATAATGTTAATAATTTATCTCTTACTTCCATAGTATTTGGATTATTCCTTAATTCATCTAAATCTACTTCTCCATTTAATATCATTTTTGTTGTTTCATAAAGTCTTATGTCTCTAAAACCTAACCCTAATTCTCTATATTTTTCTACACTTACATCTTTTAATTCTTGTGCAGTTGGGAATGTATAATATTTTTCTCCGTTATAATCTATTTCTTTTCCATAGTTTTTAGATAATCTTTCTATTATCCCTTTTATTCTAGGAATATTGTTATTTGCAGATATTATAAAAGATATTATTGTTTCCCATAAGTCTTGATTTAATATTCGTATTCCTTTGCCATATTCAACACTCTTTTTCATATTGTCATCTATCTTACTTAAAATTTCTTTTATTTTTTCATAATCTCTATTTAAATCAAAATAATCTTCTACAACTTCTTTTATATCCCCATTGCATATACCTTTAAATGTTACTTTATTTCCTTCTTTTTTTACATTTAAAACATTCCCTTTAAATACTCCTGTATAACTTCTGTCATCTTGCTCATTCCATCTAAAACATTGTCCACAATCGAAGATGTCTCTTAATTCAAATGAATCCATATTTTCTATTTCATATATTTGTTCTTTCATATTATCACCATTTTTATTTTACAACATTTATACTTTAAGTTCAATAATTATTGTTCGTTCTAAAATAAATTTATTTTTTATTATTTTACAACGAAAGACAAAAAAACTTCCTCATTTGTCTCATTTTTCAAACCCTTGTCCTACTACTTCCCTTGAATTTGTTATAACTATAAAACTTCTTGGATCTATCCTTCTTGCTATCATTTTTATTTTTGCTACATCATTCCTATATGCTGCACACATAAGCACTAGTTTTTCTCTTCCTGTATACATACCTTTTCCATAGAGACCTGTTGACCCTCTTTCTATTTTTTCTAATATTGCTTTTGCTATCTCTTCATTTTTATCTGAAATTATAATCATTAATTTTGTAAAATCAATTCCTTCAAATAAAATGTCTATCATTTTTCCCATCAAATAAATTGCAATTGCTGAATAAAGTCCTATTTCTATTTCTCTTAGAAATATCATGTTTAAAGTTACTATTATAATATCTATAATAACTATTATATTTCCTGATTGTACTGTTGGTTTATATTTTTTTGCCACATAGCTTACTAAATCACTACCACCTGTTGATGAGTTTGCTTTTAGAAGAATTGCTGTACCTATCCCTAATATAATTCCACCATATACGCATGCCAAAAATCTATCTTCTGTTAATGGCTCAAATTTATCTAACATATCTATAAAAAATGATAATGTTACTGTTCCTATAACAGATTTTACAAAAAAGTATTTTCCTATTTTTAATATTGATATTAAAAACAGTGGAATATTTATTAATAATATCATTGTTCCCATTGGTATATTTAAAAGATAATATGTTATAGTTGCAACACCTGCAACTCCTCCTGATGACAATTGATTAGGAAGTAAAAACAATGATATTCCTATTGCCATTACAAAGGAACCAATTATTGTTCCTAATATTTCTAAAATTACTCTTCTTATTTTTCCTTTTCTTTCTTCTCTCTTTTCATTTATCATATCCATAAAAAAATCACCTTTATTTTATTATTGGTAAAATATAGGTGATTTATTCCTTTTTTCTATTTTCTTTTATTTTTATCCCTTTTGTTTTCTTTTTATTATTTTCTAATCTGTATAAGTTTTAGTTACTTCTATTTTTGATTTTCCTTGTTTTACTTTTTTATCTTGTTTTAATACTAAATCTACATCATATGTATCTTTTAGTTTAAATACATTTTCCTTTTTATGCCCTATTACATTATTTGCATCTATTGGATTTACTGTAACTTCAACTTCTTTTACTTTTACATTTAATTTCTTTATTTTTCCTACTATTGCATCATACCACATTGCTGACTCTACCAACTGTCTTAGTGCTGGATGGTATGGCCCTGCAACTACTTCACTATTTTTGTTACTTGGATCTGATATTTCGTCCGTTGTTTGTAGTCCTACTCTTATTACATCTATGTTTTTATCTGCAAACATTCTTACTAAATCTTTACAAATTTCTACTGTTTGTACAACTGATAATGGTTTATATTTTCCTTCTTCATATTCTTTTTCTAGTTTTGTATTTTTTATAACTAACGTTGGATAAATCCTTACCATTTTAGGTTTTAGTTTTATTAATTGCTTTGCTGTATTTATTTCGTCTAATCTTGTGCTTTCAGGTAATCCTACCATCATTTGGTGTCCTAATCTAAATCCATGCCATCTAATCATTTTTGATGCTTTTTTTACATCTTCAAATGTGTGACCTCTATTTATTCTATTTAAAATATAATTATTGGCAGATTGAACACCAAGTTCTATTGTCTTTACTCCATATTTTTTAAGCCTCTTTAAAATTGGCTTACTTATAGCGTCAGGTCTAGTTGAAACTCTAATGCTTTCTACATCTCCATTTTTTACATATTGGTAAGCAACTTGTAATAACTCCTCTTGTTTTTCTTCAGGTATTGCTGTAAAACTTCCTCCGAAAAATGCAATTTCTATTTGTGCATCTTCTTTGTTCATACTTTTTAGGTAATTCTTTATTATTTTATCGGCTTCTTCTTTCGTCATTTCATTTTTTTGACCACTTATGGACTTTTGATTACAAAATATGCAATCATTTGGGCATCCTAGATGTGGTACAAATATTGGTATTATGTACTGTTTTTTCATAAATTACCTCTCTTCTAATTTAAATTTTCCAATGCCTTTTTGGCTGCCTGCATTTGTGCTTCTTTTTTACTTTTCCCCTTTCCTTTTGCTAAAAATTTTCCGTTTACTTCTACATCTGCTTCAAATGTTTTATCATGGTCTGGTCCACTTTCTCCTATTGTTTTATATTCTATTTTTACCTCTCCATGTTCTTGAAGCTTTTCTTGTAATACTGTTTTGTAATCTTTATCTCCTACATGTTTTGTTGCATCTAAGATTGCATTTTTTAAATTTTCTATTATAAATTTTTCTGCTTCCGCCAATCCTCCATCTAAGTATATAGCTGCTATTACAGCTTCTACACTATCTGCTAGTATTGCAGGTCTTTTGCTTCCGTCTGTTTTTTGTTCTGATTTTCCTAAGTACAAGAAATCACTAAAATTATGCAATTTTGCTACTTTGTATAAACTTTTCTCACATACCACTGTTGCTCTAACTTTAGTCATTTCTCCTTCTCTTAGTTTTGTATAAGTATTATAGATATATTTACTTGATAAAAATTCTAGTATACTATCTCCTAAAAACTCTAATTTTTCATTACTTTCTAGGTTACGTTCATTAGCATATGAAGTATGTCTTAATGCTTGCTTTAATAGTTCTTTATTTTTAAATGTATAACCTATGTTTTTTTCTAATTCTTCTAAGTTCACCTTTTTTCACCTTCTTTCTTTTTTAATATGTATATTATATACTATTTTAGGAATTTTGCAAGTAGATAGCAATTTTTTCTAATAGGATATTTTTTGCCAAAAGGTGTGGACATAATTAAATTGTTATTATATAATAAATGTGTATTATTTTATAAGGAAAGAGAGTAAAGTTATGTTAGATGATAAAAATTCTTTTAACTATGATAATAGAAATTTATCTGATGTCTTTAAAGAGCTTCAAGCAATAAGAAATAACCCACAAGCTCAGGCAGAATATGCAAAGCAAATAAAAAAGACTCAAAAACACAAACCTAAAGCTAAGGTTAAGCCTACTAAAGTAAAGAATAACTCTAATGTCTTTGCTTCTAATTTCCGTACAAAAGATAGGACAAGCAAACAAAAGTCAAATGATTTAAA
>CALXXB010000053.1 GCA_944392525.1 uncultured Clostridia bacterium
GCTAAAGATAAATCATAATATTTATTAATTAGACCTATATCTAGTCCCATAGGACAAGGCTCACAATGATTACAATAAACACATTTACCTGCCGCTTCTTTTGGAGTGAATTCACTAATTTCACTATAATCTTTTTCTTCATCAGATGCTTCATTATATTCTAAGACACCTTCTAAATCTTCTTTTCCTCTTACCCCTAAAAGAACTGTTAAAACGCCTGACTTATCTAACGCATATTTGATGCATTGATTTTTAGTTAGTTTTCTTCCGAATGGAGATGTTTTTTCATCTAGTAGTTGTCCTCCAGAAAATGCTTTCATAACTGAAATCCCTACGCCTTCTTTTTCGCATCTTCTGTATAATTCCATTCTTTCGTCACTACTTCCATTTGCATAAGTTCCTCTATTATAATCATAAGCAGGATTTATACTAAACATAACCATATCTATTAAACCTGTATCTAATGCTTTATGTACTAACTTTGGTGTATGTGATGAAATACCGATATGTTTTACTGTTCCTTTACTTTTGAGTTCTTTTATATAATCTAATACTCCATCTTTTTGGTATCTTTCAAAATCACTCTCTTCATCAATACAATGGATAAATCCATAATCTATATAGTCTGTTTTTAACTCACTTAATTGCCATGCAACAGATTTTTTTATTTTGTCTAAATTTGTAGTCCATCCATAAGTTCCTGTTTCGTAATTTGCTCCAAAGTGTATTTGATACATTACATTTTCTCTTACACTTTCAAAAGCCTCTCCATAATATTTAAAACAATCTGCATCTCCTGCTGCTAAGTCAAAGTAATTTATTCCATTTTCATAAGCCATTTTTAGTGTCTCTATTCCTTCTTTTTCTCCTGCTTGTGAAATAGAGCTTGACCCTAAGCCTATAACACTTATTCTATCATTAGTTCTACGATTAATACGATATTCCATGTTCTTACCTTTCTTTATTTATTCATAAATTTCTTTCCACTATCCCAAGCTGTTCCTACTTTTTTACCTATTTCATAATATCCGTTTTGGAATTGGTCAAATACAAATGCATTTAATTTGCTTGGGTCTACTTTTCCATTTTCATCTAAAACTTTTTCATCTGCTACAACATTTACTATTTCACCTAAAACTCTAAATCCATAAGATTGATGTTGTAATTCTACCACTTTACATTCTAATGTTAGAGGATATTCTTCTATTATTGGTGCATCTACCCTTGTACTTTTTACAGCATGCATTCCTGTTCTCTCAAATTTATCTTCCATGTTATTTCCTGATGCTGTTCCAAAAAAGTCTGATTCTTCTAAATGGTCTACATCTGCAATACTTAATGTAAATGCCATTCTTTCTTTTATGTTTTTACTTGTTTTATGGCTTTCTGTTATATTTAAAGCAACCATATTATTATCACAAATTCCTCCCCAAGCCATATTCATAACATCTACCTTATCATTTTCTCCATATGTTGCAATCATTAATACTGGCATTGGAAATACATAAGGTTTTACACCTAAATCTTTTTTCATAAAAAATCCCTCCTTAACAAAAATTTACACTTATATATTATCACTTAATTTATTATATTACAAACACTTTTATTAAATAAATCAATATAAAAAAGCATCAAATTTGATGCCTTTTCCTTTATATAAAACTTATTTGTCTATCATCTATTATCCATGATTTTTGTTTTGCTTCTGTTATTTTATCTCCTGGCTCTTCCTCTCCTATTAAAAATGGAGATGTTTCTATATGTCTTTTCATATTTTCTCTAACCAAAGCTTTATTACTATTTGCATAGCAATACTTACATAGATGTCCGCAACTATCATAAGAGCCAATATCATTTCCCATTAAGCAATTACAACCTTCTCTAATATTCTTTCTTTTTGGTGGATTTAAATTTTCTCTTATACTTTTTTCTACAAGCTCCTTACTCATACAACCTTTGCAGTCAACTCCATATTCTGATAAAAATATCCCTTCACAGCACCCATAAATTACCATACCATTTTCTTTACCAATTTTTACAAAAGCTTTTGCAATTTCTATTTGTTCTTCTTTTGATGGTGGTTTTATATCAGGTGCATTTCTTTTTACCTTTTCATATAAATCCAAAAAGCTAATAGTACAGTCTTTAGTATATCCTTTTAATTCTTTAGCAAATTTTTCAAAAGATTCTATATGCTTAAAAACTGTAAATTCATCATTTATAAAGATTGGATCATACCTCCAGGAAATAGAGTCTATTCCTACATGTTTTGATAGCTTCTTAAAACTTTCTATTACTTGTTCCTTATCTGGTACATTGGGCTCTATATCTTTTCCATAAGGTGTAATTGTTACAAACCAAAACTGCTTATAAATATCCAGTTCGTCTAAATATTTTAATATAGGCTCTGGATTTTTAGTACAAAAAGCTAAACAATCTACCACCTCTGGACTTAGACTATATTTAGTTACTTGAGATGGATTATATGGATTTCTTACCATTACATATCCTTCCCTTATTCTATTCATTAACCATTTTGAATAAAATGCTGGTATATCTGTTCTACAACCTGTATTTATTATCATTGTTTTCTCCTCAACTCTTCTACTAACTTATTTGTATCTTCATCAAATAAAATTGTTTTATCTTCTATCTCTCTACTTGCAAAAGCATAATCTTTATTGATTCTAACTAAATGTGTATTTATATTATTATACACCATTTGTTCAAATGGAAATCTAATTATCCCCGGAGTATTAAATCCAACTCCTATTTCTAGTAATAATAAATTTTTATCTTGTGATTTATCTAGGAATTCTCCATATCTTTTATCTTGTTTATACCAATTTTCATCTTGTACAAAATTTGCATCTTTTCTTAAATTCATTTCCATATTGCCACCACATACTGGACATTTAGGAACTAAACTACTTGGTATTTTACAATCTTCTGTATTTTTTAGCCATTCATTTACTAAATCATAATTATAATATAATTTATTGTGACATGCTATTTCACATTGAAGATAAGCATAATCTCCTTGAGTTTCAAATACTTTTTCTTTTTCAAATCCCGCTTTTTCAAACTGACCATCTACATTAGTTGTAATTATAAAATAATCTTTTTCTTTTACTAAAGAACATAATTCTTGATATAACTTTAAAGGCTCTTTATTAAATCTATTTAAAGAAATCATTTTTGCAAAAAATGCCCACTTCTCTTCTTGAGTATTAAAATCATAAAAAGAAGCTGAATATAAATCAGGAAAATTATATTTTTCTATAAACTCTTTAAAATTCTTTTCAAAGCTTTCTCCTGAATATTCTAATCCTGCAGCTGTAGATAAACCTGCTCCTGCGCCTATTAATATATAATCTGCTTCATTTATTAATTTTTTTACTTCTGATATTCTTTTATTATACTCTTCCATTTCTATCCGTCCTTTAGATTTTCTTTATAAATTTCATAGTCCTCATCTGTAAATACATTAAATACAACTTTATCAAAACAATCTCTATTTTTACTCAAAAATTGTTTAACACTTTTTATTGCTATTTCACTTGCTAAGTCTTTTGGAAAATGAAATTCTCCTGTTGAAATACAAGGAAAAGCAATTGTTTTTATATTATGTTCTTTTGCGAGTTTCAAAGAATTAATATAACAATTAGCCAAATCTTGTTCTTTTTCTTCTGTTACTAAATCATAAATAATAGGTCCAACAGTATGAATTACATATTCTGATGGTAAATTATATCCATTTGTAATAAATGCTTTTCCTGTTTCTAATACACCTATTTTTTCCATTACCTTACCGCACTCAAGCCTTAAACTAACTCCACTTGCTGAATTTATGATGTTGTCGATACAATTGTGACAAGGAATAAAACATCCTACTCCTCCTGAATTTGCAGCATTTACAATTGCTTCTATTTTTAGAGTTGTAATATCTCCTTGCCATAAACATATTTTATTTTCAGGGAAATTCTTTCCTAAAACTTCTATATCTTTTACATCTGTTATTACTTTATTTCTTAATTCACTTTGTAAGTATTCGTTTTCAACCTTTAAATATTCGTCAGATATTGGCTTTACATCTCTTATGTTGCATAAAGATCTATATAGTCTTTTTTTAGATATAGTATCTTCTGGAATATTTTCTACCTTTACTTCTTTATTTTCTTCTAATAAATAATTTATTAAAAAATCTAAATTTTCCATAACCTAATGCTCCTATTATTTTACTTCTGTAATTATTTTACAAGCGATTCTTTCTTTTGTAAAGTAGGCACTTTTTTGTAACACAGTTTCCTATTGGATACTATTGAAACATATTGGCTAATTACTACTTTTTTAAATATCAAAAAAGTTTGCTAATTTTTACATTAACAAACTTTTTATACATTGTTTATTCTTCATTCTTTATTTTTTCTATTTCTTCTTTTGTTAATCCAGTAAATTCAATTATATCTTCTACTTTTGCATTTTTTCTTAACATTCTTTTTACAATTTCTTTTTTCTCTTGTTCTTGTCCTTGTTCAATTCCTTGCCTTGTTGCATACTCTATTGCATCTGCCTCATCTCTTATCGCTTTTAATCTAAACTCGTAGTTATTCCTCTCTTCATTGCTTAAGCTCATTGAAGCCAATTTTTTATTTATTTTTCTTATTTCTTTATTTAACTTCCCCGCTTTTTCCATTTGCTCTTCACTCCCTACAAATAACCATAACCATTGTGCTATTTTCGTGTGCATTTCTGGATTTTTCTCTTTAAACTTTGGCAGTTCTATTATGTGCATTTCTAAGTATTTTGTTGCATACTCATCCTCTTCTTCATATCCCATATCTACTACTTCATCTGGTTTTGGTTCTTCAAATTTCATTCTAGCAATAGAATGATAAGAATTCCTTTTATAATAGTTAAAATTTAAAATGTTTATTCCTATTGATTTTTTACACTCAGTATATGGTTGTCCCTCTTTTATGCTATTTGCATAATTACTTGCCATATAGAATGGTGATCTTTGCTGCATATTATGCTGATTTTGCATTTGCATTTCTACATCTACAACAACTTCGGTATTTAATGTTACTCTTAAATCTAATAACGCAAATTTACTATCATAATAATTTTTGGGTATTTCTGGATTATTTATTTCTATATCTTTTATTTTAACATCTAATATACTCTCTAAGAAATCTTTTAGAGCACTTTTACTATCTTCTTGACCGAAAATTCTTTTAAAGACATAATCAGATGTTAAAGGTAATTTATCTGCCATATAATTCCTCCTTTATTTTAACATCTTATTTTTATTTTTTCAATAGAAAAATGGATTTTATAGATAAAATTTAATTTAATAATTAAATTGTGATAAAACTAAAAAAAATTGATATAATTTTTTCAAAGGTAATCAAATTTATATTTCATTTTTTGTTCATAGACTTTTCATTTATTGGAATAATTCGAAAAAAATTATTGATAAAAATTGTTTACTGCAATAAACAAGTGTATTTTAGCATATAAATTTTAAAAAGTTTGTCGAAACTTGTAAATTAATTCATTTTTATTTTTAATTCATAATATAAAAATGACATACAACTAAAAAAGTTATATGCCACTTTAATTTTATAACTATATATGCCTTCCTGATTCAACATTAGTTTTTATAATTCTAAGGCCTTAACTGCTTTTTCAAGTTCTTCTCTAATCTTAATATGTTGTGGGCAAACCCCTTCACATTTACCACATTTAATACATTCTTTCGCACTCTTTAAGCCATGTCCACTAACAAGCCAATTTTCTTGATGTTTTGCTCCTCCCATATCTTTATATAATGTTAAGATATTTATTGCTGTAAATGTTCCTGAAATTCCTATCTTCATTGGACAAACTTTTGCACAATAATTACATGTAGTACATGGAATTAGCGGAATTGTTTTTAATATGTCTTGTGCTTCTTTTATTGTTCTTATTTCTTCTTCTGATAATTTTGTAAAATCTTTCATATATGAAATATTATCTTCCATTTGTTCTACATTACTCATTCCTGATAATACTGTAATTACTCCATCTAAGTTTGCTGCAAACTTAATAGCCCATGAAGCATAAGATGCATTTGGATTTGCTTTATCAAATACTTCTTTTACTTTTTCTGGAGGATTAGATAACATTCCACCTTTTACTGGTTCCATAATAATTACAGGTTTACCATGTTTTCTTGCTACTTCATAACATTCTTTTGACTTTATTGCTGGATTCTCCCAGTCTGCATAATTTATTTGTAATTGTACAGATTCCATTTCAGGATGTTTTGTAAGTAATTCATCTAACTCTTCTGGTGTTGAATGGAATGAAAATCCTGCATGTTTTATTTTTCCTTGTGCTTTCATATCTAATATCCAACTCCACATATCAAAGTCATCAAATACTTTTGTTCTTCCTTCTCCTAAATTATGTAATAAATAAAAATCAAAATATCCTGCTCCTGTTTGTTTTAATGATGTTTCAAATTGTGCAATTGCTTCTTCTCTTGTTTTACAGTTTATCCATGCTGCATTTTTTGTTGCAAGTTGAAATTTTTCTCTTGGATATCTTTCTACCAAAGCTTCTTTTATAGCATCTTCTGAACCTGCATACGCCCATGCTGTATCAAAATAAGTAAATCCTGCTTCCATAAATTTGTCTACCATTACTTTTGTTTGTTCTTCATCAATTTTTCCATCTTTTTGTGGTAATCTCATTAGTCCAAATCCTAATTTTTTAATTTCTTCTCCTAAATATGACATATTAATTCCTCCATTCCTTTTTATTTTTTCATAAAGTTCTCTTATATTTTATATCACTTAGAGTGTACTTCAAGTCAAGAACATATTATTATTTTATATCTTTTTTATAAATATTTCAATGATGTGTCCCAAACGCGAATAAAAGGTGTAAAAAGGGACGTTTCCTTTGCGAATTTTTTTACGCATAAGAAACGTCCCCATTGCGAAATGAAATTACTGGAAGAAATATCCTGCTGTCATATCTAAATAATTTAACCCTGAATAATTAGGATATTTAGATTTAACATTATTTACAAACTCTTCTTTTCCATTACTATTTTTTGCAATTACTTTTAAATCTTCTAAATATGCTATCTTTGTGTCTACATCATTTAAGTTTTCTGGTACATAATGGCTAGATAAAATTAGGTTGTATCCTTTTTCTTTATAACCTTCTAACTGTTCTATCATAATATTAGCATGTGCCTCTCCTGCTACTATTGAATGATAATCATGTCCTAACATATGTGTATAGATTGAGTTTATTTGTGGAAATTCTATTTCTATATCTTCATCATGATATATGATATTTAATTTGAATCCTCCAATATTTACAGATGAATCTTTTAATACATTTGTTATTTCATGATAATCTGCAACAAAATCTTCTCCAAATGTTTGTATAAATCCTGTTACCAATCCATTTATTGTTCCTTCTTTCATAGATTTAATAGTCCCTTCTGATGCATATGCTGGAACTTCTGTAAAATATGTTCCTCCATTTGGGTGGTCTGAAAATACTTTTCCTACTATATTTTTTCCTAAACCTTCTACATAACTTTTAAATCCTTCTAAGTTTTCTCTAAATGCTGGAAATTCTACTAATAATAAGTTATCTTTATTTTCTAATATATAACTTTCATCATTCATTACGTCATTTGTTTGATAAGCGTGTAATTTTATTTCTCCAAAATCAAATAATTCTACATATCCTTTTTTTAAATCAATTCTTTTTTTATCCATAATAATTCCTCCTAAATTCAAAACATATTTATTTATACTTGAAATCTAAGTAGCTACCTTCAAATTTCATTTTCTGTAATCATTTTACAAAGGCTTTTTCACTTTGTAAAGTAGGCACTTTTTTGTAATATAGTTTCCTATAAGACACTTTTATTCATTTTACTTTAATAGATAAAGCAAAAAAAATTTAAAGTTTTCATTTTATACTTTCATACCAAAAGAAACAAAGTATTATTTTTATACTTTTATTAATAATACTATATTACAGTCTTTACACTTTAACATTTTCCTGTTATAATTTTATTGGAGTTGATTAATATGAATAAAAAACAAAATAAAGAATTACCTGCTTGTCCTGTTGAATTAACTGTTGGACTTATTGGCGATAAATGGAAGATTTTAATTATTAGAGATTTACTTACTGGTACTAAAAGATTTGGTGAATTAAAGAAATCTTTAACTAATATTACTCAAAAAGTTTTAACTACAAAACTTCGTGAAATGGAAGCTTCTGGTCTTGTTAAAAG
>CALXXB010000054.1 GCA_944392525.1 uncultured Clostridia bacterium
AGGAATTAACAGACATTTTCTTCCACATTCTTCAATAACTTTTTTTGTATAGTTTGCATCTTCGTGTTCATTTAGATAACTAATAACAATATCAGCTCCTTCTTTAGCAAAAAGAACACTTACAGCTCTTCCAATTCCACTATCACCACCAGAAATAATTACAACTTTGTCCTTTAATTTGCCGGAAGGAACATATTCAGGATTTTCATAAATAGGAGTGGGCTTCATTTCATATTCCATTCCTGGTTGAACATTTTGATGTTGTGCAACAAATGTAATTGGAGTTCTAACATTTTCATCTTTAAATCCCACATAAGGGACCATTGGATAATTATCATTCATATAAATCTCTCCTTAAAAAATATTTATATATTATATGCAAGGACAAAGAAAATATTCCTAAAATGAGAATTTTAGTGATGGTCCTTTTTGTTTCAAAAAAGGAAAGTAAGAATTAAAACTGAAATATAAAAAGACGCTATCTCAAAAGATAACATCTTTGCTTTTTTTATTTATTGTTAATTCAAAAATTCATCTATAAATTTCCAAACATCATCTTTATATATTTTCCTTTCAGAAGAAAAAGGAAATGTTGGAATATCCCCAATAGGGTTTAATTCTTTTTGCAATGCTTTAACTGTATCATCTACTTTAGTAATAGCAATTTTATCTGCTTTATTTGCTAAAATGATACAAGGTAATCCTGATGATATAATGTAATTATACATAAGTCTATCATTTGCAGTAGGTGAGTGTCTAATGTCTATTAAAAAGATTATTAATGCAATATTTTCTCTATTAAATAAATATTCTTCTATAAATTTTCCAACTTGCTCTTGTTCTTTTTTTGACATTTTACTAAAACCATATCCAGGTAAATCTACAAAATAAAATAAATCATCTATATTATAAAAATTAATTTGTCTAGTTTTTCCGAGGTGTACTACTTGTCCTAGCTAGTTTTTTTCTATTAATCATTGTGTTTATAAAACTTGATTTACCAACATTAGATTTTCCAACTAAAACAATTTCAGGTAAACCATTTTTAGGATATTGTTTTGGGCTTACTGCTGATATTTCAAATTTTGGATCTTTTACTATCATAAATTTTCTCCTATAATTTTTTATTTTACTTATTTTTTATATATCTTCTCTTACAATTAAATCATCATTTGCAGGTCCTGTTCCTAAATATTTAACAGGAATTCCAGATGCTTTTTCTACAATTTCAACAAATTTCTTTGCTAAATCTGGAAGTTCAGAATAATTTCTACAACTTGAATCTATTTTCCAACCACCATCTAATGTTTCATAAATAGGCTCAGGTATTTCACCACTTAAATTAATATCATCAGGATAGTAATTTATAACTTCACCTTTATATTTATAAGAAGTACATACTTTTATATAACCTAGTTTTAAACCAATTTCACCAAGAGTATCCAAATGGTTTAAACAAAGATAATCAATACCAGATGTGTATTTTGCAGAACGAAGAATAGGGCAGTCCATCCAACCACATCTTCTTGGTCTTTTAGTAGTTGTTCCGTATTCATGACCTAAGTCACGTACTATATCTCCCTCAAGAGGAGTAGCATCTTTTATAACATTTCCGTTTTCATCTATAGAAGCAGAAAGCTCAGTTGGGAAAGGTCCATTTCCAACACGACTGTTATAAGCTTTGTCAACTCCAATTACAACATTTAAAGCTTGTGGAGGGAGTGCAGCTCCGCAAAGAGTTCCAGAAACTACTGGGTTTGAACTAGTAACCATTGGGTAGTCTCCATGGTCTAAATCCAAGCGAAAGGCTTGAGCACCTTCAACAACAATTTTTTCGTTATTATCTATTGCATCTGAAATAATTGGACTTATATCTGTAATATATTTTTCTAATTTTTCACCTAATAGATGATATTCTTTTGCCAAAGATTCGCTATCAGCTATTGCATCTTCCATATTGTTTGCTTTAAATAATTGATTATGTGGCTTTATTGCTTCTTCAATTTTTTCTTCTAATTTAGAAATAGGTAGAAGAAGGTCATACATTCTTATTCCAGTACGATTATTTTTATCAGCATAAGATGGACCAATTCCTCTTTTAGTAGTTCCTACTGGGTGTTTTTTCATATTTTCATATAAAACATCTAATTCTTTATGATATGGTAAGATAACATGTGCGCGGCCACTAATTTTTAATCTTTTATCAATATCTGGAATACCAGTATTTTTTAAAAGTTCAATTTCTGATAAAAGAACTTCTAAATCAAGTACTACTCCTGGTCCTATAATACAAGTAGTGTTAGTATAAGCAATTCCACCAGGTACTAAGTGAAGTGGTAATTTAGTTCCTTTATAAATTACTGTATGTCCTGCGTTATTTCCTCCAGTTGCTCTAATAACTAATTTTGCATTTTCTGCTTCACGTGAGGCAATTTTTCCTTTCCCTTCATCGCCCCATTTTGTTCCTACAATAACTGTTACATTTTTGTTCATGGTACTTTCAACCCTTTCTTTGAATAATTTATATATATTTTATAAAAGTAATAACTAAATATTTTACAAGGTATTTAATTATTATTTATTAGTAGCTTTTGGTTCTATTTTTTCAAGTCCACCCATATATGGTCTTAATACTTCAGGAATTGTTACACTTCCATCAGGATTATAATTGTTTTCCATAATAGAAATAAGCATTCTAGGTGGAGCAACAACTGTATTATTCAAAGTATGTGCAAAATAAGTTCCGTTTTCACCTTTAATTCTAATACCAAGTCTACGTGCTTGGGCATCTGTTAAGTTAGAACAACTTCCAACTTCAAAATATTTCTTTTGTCTAGGACTCCATGCTTCTACATCACATGATTTTGCTTTTAAATCTGCTAAGTCTCCACTACAACATTCTAGAGTTCTTACAGGTATGTTCATGCTTCTAAAGAATTCAACTGTATATGACCACATTTTATCATACCAATTCCAACTATCTTCAGGTTCGCAAACAACAATCATTTCTTGCTTTTCAAATTGATGTATTCTATAAACACCACGTTCTTCAATACCATGAGCACCTTTTTCTTTTCTGAAACAAGGAGAGTATGAAGTCATTGTATATGGCATATCTTCTTTTCTTAAAATTTGGTCTTTAAATTTACCAATCATTGAATGTTCAGAAGTACCAATTAAATATAAATCTTCACCTTCAATTTTATACATCATAGCATCCATTTCTTCAAAACTCATAACACCAGTTACAACATCACTTCTTATCATAAAAGGTGGAATACAATAAGTAAATCCTTTATTAATCATAAAATCCCTTGCATAAGTTAGAACTGCTGAATGTAGTCTTGCAACATCACCCATTAGGTAGTAGAAGCCTTGTCCTGCAACTCTTCTTGCACTATCTAAATCTAATCCACCTAAAGCTTCCATTATTTCACCATGATAAGGAATTTCATAATCAGGAACTACTGGCTCGCCAAATTTTTCAATCTCAACATTTTCGCTATCATCTTTACCAATAGGAACTGATTCATGCATTATATTTGGTATTTTCATCATTCTTAATTTGATTTCTTCAGAATATTCATGTTCTAATTTTTCATTTTCTTCTAATTTTGTATTTATATCATTTACTTGAGCTTTTACTTTTTCAGCTTCTTCTTTTTTACCTTCTCTCATTAAAGAACCTATTTGGTTACTTAAAGATTTTCTTTCAGATCTTAAGTTATCTCCATTTAATTTAGCTTCTCTATTTTTAACATCCAAATCTAAAACTTCATCAACTAAAACAAGTTTGTTATCTTGAAATTTCTTTTTAATATTTTCCTTAACTAAGTCAGGATTTTCACGTAATAATTTAATATCTATCATAATTAACCTCCATTGGGGACGTTTCCTTTTGGACATTTTGTCCAAATAGGGACACATCCTTAAATTTATTTTAAATAATCTTTTTCAATATCTTTTACTAATTCAAATCTTACTTTTTGACCTGTTATATTATCTGGCCTTTCAGGTATTTCTTCTAAAAACATTTTCTCAGGTCTAACCCAAATTGAGCGACCATCTTCTCTGGGATAAAGTGGCTTATACACAACCATCCTCTCATAAGTTTCCGAGTCATATGCAATGTTTTCTACAAAATAGTAATTTCCTTTGAAATGTCTGTAAACTCTTCCAATTTTAACTTCTTCCATAAAAACCTCCTAAAATACGTAAACATTATACCTTATTTTCTTGTAAATGGCAATAAAATAGGAAAAATAAAACTAAAGAAATGCTGAAAAATAGAACAAAATGTGTTGCTATAATTTTTTTAAACATATAGAACTATTAAATTACTAGTTATATAAGCAAAAAACTTTAAAAAATCACTTGACAATTAGGCTTTAGTAATGTATAATATTATACGTTACAAGAAGAAGTAAAACTTCTCACCCTATCTAAATGAGGAAAAGGGTTAGAATTAAATAAGGTTTAGTAAGTAATTACTAGATTTGTGTTTTAATTTGACTTGTAACAAAAGTCAAATTTTTTTATTATTGGAGGTGTTTTTTATAAAACAAGAATTACCTATCAACAGACAAATTAGAGCAAAGGAAGTTCAATTAATTGGAGAAAATGGCGATAAACTAGGAATAATGTCATTAAATGAAGCTTTAGAAAAAGCAGAAGATAAGAACTTAGACCTAGTATTAGTTGCACCAAATGCTAATCCAGTAGTTTGTAAAATAATGAACTATGGAAAATATAAGTTTGAACAAGCAAAGAAAGAAAAAGAAGCAAAGAAGAAACAAAGAGTTTTAGAAGTAAAAGAAATAAGAGTTACTCCAAACATTGAAGAACATGACTTTGGCTTTAAATTAAAAAATGTAAAGAAATTTTTATCAGATGGCAACAAAGTAAGAATAACTGTAAGATTTAGAGGAAGAGAAATTAATAACTCTAAAGCAGGAGAAGTAGTTCTAAATAAATTTATAGAAAATTTAGAAGATGTTGCAACTGTAGAGAAGAAACCTAAATTAGAAGGTAGAAACATGTTTATAATTTTAGCTAAAAAAGCAGAAAAATAATTCTGCTATAAAATATAAAAAAGCGAAAGGAGTTTTAGTTATGCCAAAATTAAAAACAAATAAAGCAGCTAAAAAGAGATATTCTTTAACAGCTACAGGAAAAGTAAAAAGAACAAAATCAAACAGAAGACACTTGTTAGCAAATAAAACAAGAAGACAAAAGAAATCAGGAAAAATTCAAAACGCATATGCAGATAAAACATGCGAAAAAACAATCAAAAAATTATTACCATATGGAAACTAATAAGAAATCAAAGGAAGGTGAATTATAATGGCAAGAGTAAAAACAGCAAGAACAACAAGAGCAAGACATAAAAAAGTTTTGAAACAAGCTAAAGGATATTATGGAGCAAAAAGTTATAGATTTAGAAATGCTAATCAAGCAGTAATGAAATCTTTAACATATGCTTATGTAGGAAGAAAAAAGAAAAAGAGCGATTTTAGAAAATTATGGATAGCAAGAATAAATGCTGCTGCAAGAATGAACGGAACAACATATAGCAAAATGATAGCAGGACTTAAAAAAGCTAATGTATCAATAAACAGAAAAATGTTAGCAGAAATCGCTGTATCAGATCCAAAAGCTTTTACAGAAATTGCTGAAATATCTAAAAAAGCATAAATATGAAATAGAAAGATAAAGTTATTTTTTATAAATAGCTTTATTTTTTTTACTAAATATTACAGAAGTATTACAATTATATTAAATTTTTTAAAATAAACAAAGATTATTGAAAAAATGACATAAAAATGATAACCTAAAAAGGAATAAAAAGATTTAAGGAGATAGATGAAATGAAAAATAATGTTAAAAGGTTATTAGGTATATTAATTATTATTACTATTATATTTTCATTTGGAATGGTATATGCTAATGATAATTCTGGAGTAAAGGTAACAGAATCTGAGTATTCAGAAGCATACAAAAAGTGGTTAAACCTAGATGAAGAAGAAAGAAAAACTACAGTACAACCAAGAAAATATGATGTAACAACAAATACAGATAATAGTTCATATTTGAAAAACATGGATAATGTATTCAAAGCGCAAAAATTAGTAAGAGCATCAATTCCTACAAAATATGATTTGAGAGATGTAATACCAGAGAATGTAACAATAAGGAATCAAATGAATACAAATTCTTGTTGGGCATTTGCAACATTAGGAGTATTAGAATCAAGCTTAGGATTAAGTGATAAAAATGCTTCAGCAAATACAGTTGCATATGACTTTTCAGAAAGACATATGAATTATGCTTCAACTAGAACAGCATTTTTAAATAATCAAATAAATGAATATGGATTTAGTAGAGAATTAGGTGATGGTGGAAACTTCTGGATGGCATCAACATATTTAACAAATGGAATTGGAGCAATTGAAGAAAGCGATTTACCTTTTGAAAATAATGAAGATGATATAGATATATCAGAAATACAAAATAAAGAAGTAAAAACAACTTTATATGATACAGAAGAATTTGAATCAGTAACACCAGAAGAAAGAGAACAAGTAATGCAAAGCATGAAAGAACATATTATGAATTATGGTGGAATATATGCAAATATTCATGGTGCAGATCTTAATGGGGAAAATAGCTATAATAATAAAACAGGAGCATTGTATTGTAAAAATCCAGAAACAGAGTCTATAGACCATGCAATAACAATAATAGGCTGGGATGATGATTATAGTAAAGATAACTTTAATGAAGAGCAAAGACCAGAAGAAAATGGTGCATGGATTGTAAAAAACTCATGGGGAGAATATTTAACTGAAAAAGTATTAAATTTTAAACAAGCAATATTTGATCAAAATAAAGATGCTTGCATAGAAAATGGTTGGCTTACAGCAGAACAAGTACCAGATTCTGTAGTTGTAGAAAATTTAGAAAATATTTATGGAGAAGGAAAAGTACAAATTCAAGGAGACAATGCTTTAGTAGAAGTAGGCGATAATGGATATATGTACATTTCATATGAAGATTGTAATATTTATACAAGTATGGCAGGTATAGAAAAAGTAACATACTCTAAAGATTATGACAATGTATATCAAAATGATCTTTTAGGATTTCAAAAAATTATAGATATAACAAGTCCGGGAACAATAAGCTTAGCAAATGTATTTAAAAGGGATTCTGGCATACAAGAAGAATTGAGTAAAATAAGTATATTTTCTAGTAAAAGTTATGAATATAAAGTTTTTGTAAATCCTAATGGAGATAGTAAAGACCCAAATGATTTAATAGAAATGAAATTAAAAGAAGGAGATACACAAACAGTTGATGCTGGATACCACGTTCTAGAATTTGCAGAACCTATAAAACTTACAGGAGACTCATTTGTAGTTGTAGTACAAATAGTAAATGCAGAAGATGTAAAAAAGGTTGCAATAGAGTGTAAAGTTGAAGGAACAGCATGGGAAGATGCAGTTATTAATACAGGAGAAAGTTTCTTCGCTGAAGAACAGGGATTTTCAACTAATGATTGGGATGATATGGCAACATGGCAATCAGATGAACAGCTAAGAGGAAATTTATGTATAAAAGCATATACAGATGAAGTAGAAGAAACTCAGGAAGTACAACTATCAGATATATATATAGCTCAAGAACCTACAAAAACAGCATATC
>CALXXB010000055.1 GCA_944392525.1 uncultured Clostridia bacterium
TTTACTGCCACTTTATCAGCATCCTCTGCTGAATAATCAGTATAGAATGTTTCATCTCCTGTTTCTATTCCAGCTACATAGAAAATATTATGACTTGTCCCATTTATAATATATAAATCTGTTAATCTATTAATCTGTATTTGAGTATTTGCTTCTCCGTTTTTTATTTTTTCATAATCTTTTCCATAGTTTAAAGTAATATTTTCCATTGCAGCAAGGTCAATTACATAAAAAGGACCAATATCCGTTGCTTCACTAATAGAATTAATATGACTTATATTTGTATATTCTATGTTTGTATCAGCTGGAATCATACCATATTGAGCATAATATGTAGATACTTTATCACGTAAGTTTTCTATATCTGCTTGCATATTACTTAACTTAGTAGTTCCCATACTATCAGCTACATTATAAATAACAACATTTGTTAAAATCAAAATAATTGCAACTGTAATAACTAAAGAAATTAAGCTGACACCATTTTTTTTCTTAATCAAGCTTTTCATCATTTGCATTTCTCCTTTTTTATCTTTAGTATTAGTTTACTATTAATTGGCTTTTATTTCAATAGTTTTTTCTATTAAATTATAAATTTTGTTTCTTCTTCTATACACTCTATCCTCTTTAATATAAAGCATCCAAAGAAAAATAATAACAAGAAAAATCGCAACATTTTGTACATAAAAAATAGTAATACTAGCTACACATGTAATTATAATTAAAGTAATCAATGAAATACGATTAGTATATACCTCTGCTTTTCTTTTTCCACAAATCATATGTAAAACACTTTCTAAAATTCTTCCTCCATCTAAAGGATAAAATGGTAATAAATTAAACATCATAAGTAACAAATTTGAATAAATAATTTTTAAACCTAAGAACACGTTCATATTATACTGTAATGCTATCAAAATTATAATCAAATTAGTTATAGGTCCTGCTAAAGCAACAACCATCTTTTTTATTTCTAATAAATTTCCTTTGCCAATCTTCCTATTATAGTCTTTTGTATTTAATTTAAAAGATATACTAACTCCATATGGCTTTAGTTCCATTTTATTTGGTTTCATTCCTAAAAGTAGTCCGCAAGCCAAATGTCCTAATTCATGAAGAATTGCAAATGCAAGTATTAAAATATATGTACCTACTTGATTTGTAAAATAAAATAATAACAAAAACAAGAAAATCTTCAAGTCTATTTTAAATCGCATATTCTTCCTCCTTTATAATTCTAAAATGCTTTGTGGATCTAATTTTCTTTCTTGGTATCTAATTTCAAAATGTAAATGTGGTCCTGTTGAATTACCTGTCGAACCAACCTCTGCTATTTCTTGTCCTTGTACAACCATATCTCCTTGTTTTACATATAAATTATTACAATGAGCATAAATAATACTTACTTCTCCTATTTGTATTTTTAAATGTTTTCCATAATCGCCTTCTTCTGATGCAAGTACAACCTCACCGTCAGTTGCAGACTTTATTTTTGTTCCTAAGTTTGCCGCAATGTCTGTTCCTGTATGATTTTTAGGAACAGTTCCTGTTGCTGTATCTCTTTGACCAAATTTAGATGAAACTACACCTTCTACTGGCTTTATAAAAGTAGTCGTTTCCTTAACTTTCTCTATATCTTGTTCTGTTTGAGATAATTCTTGTTTCTGCTCAGGTTCTGATACATCTAATTGTTCACTACTTGTAGTATTTTCTTCTGTCGCTCCTCCTATTGCGTCTTGTTCTACATTATTCTGCTCTGTATTATTATTCTCCTCTGTATTAGTAAACAAACTTAAAATACTATTTTTCACATTGTTGTATAACTCCATGAAATTTGTATCATACGACAAAACTTCATTAACTTTATTAGTAAAATCTTCTGAGAAAACATATTCATTGTTTTGAATAACATAAACAACTAAATAAACAATTGTACATATTAATACTTGAATAAGCATCTTTTTCAATAGTTTTATATCTTTTTTTTCCTTATCACCTACTTTTATAGTTGCTACTGGTCTAGTATTTCCTTGTCTTCTCTCATATATTGCCTCAGCTCGTCTAATTTTCTCTTCCACTGATAGTGTTCTTTCCATAAAAATACACCTCTTCCTTAGTTTCTTTTAAACTATATGTCAGGAAAAGATGTTTTATGCTCTTTATTTTATTAATAATAACATCGTCTCTATAAAAATAATTATTCCCATTACTATTACAGTTTTTTTCATTTTCTTACATTTAGTATTAATTTTCTTTTGAATCTCATTTCTTTCTTTTTTCTTTTTTTCTAATCTTGTAATATAATTTGATACTAACATTTCCGCTTCTTTTAAAATATAATCATTTTCTTTACTAGTTTTTATATTCTTGTTGTCTTTATCTATTTTTACATTTTCTATTTTTTCATCTTGCTTTACCCTACTATTAGTCTTAAGTACTACAATTGCTTCTTCAACTATATTAGATGGCAAATTTCTTAAAACTACCATATTCTTTAAACCACTTTGATTCATTTGTATACCTCCAAAATTTTATGTATTAGTATTATTATTTCCATTTTTTTCATACATATACATCTTGTACAATTTATTATACAAAAAATGAAGTAGAAACTTTTAATTTCTACTTCATCTTATATTCATATCGTCTTAATTTCTTATTTTATCTATAATTGATGTAAATAGTGATTTTTTTAATATTTCATATACTGTCATATCAGTTTTTGGTCTACCTGTTGGTGGTATTACAATAACTTCATTAGTACTTTCATTTGAGTAGTCGATATCTTGACTATCACCTGGATAAGCTCCTGCATATTGATGTGATATATTTGCTCCTACTGTATATGTCATCCTTCTATTAGCTTGGTTTCCATATTTAAGTACTTCTGACGCTATTCCAAAATCAGGATTCTCTATATCGTCTAAGCTAGCTATCATTCTAGTTACTACATATTTTATAGTATATTCCCCACCTGGTGATATATAAAATCCATTTTCGCCTTCACCGTTATTATCTAATGTTAATTGTAATGCTACATGAGTTCCATACTTTTCTAATGTATCTTGAGTTACTAAATTCTCTCCTAGTAAACTTCCTAAATCTACATAATCCCAACCGGTGCTTTCGTTAGTTCCTTCTGTTGTTATTAGTGATACTTTTGGGTCATATATGAATTTCTCTGGTAGATAATTTAATAATTCTAAATGTTCACATTGTATTGATGAGTCATTCTTTATGCTTACCGTATATTCGATTTGTATTGTAGTACCATATGCTAATTCATTATCTAATGTCTCTAGTATTGGGAAGTCTGTTCCTGGCTCTCTTGTTTGAGTATCTAGTACTTGTCCATTTTGTAATATAATTCTTAATCCTGTAGCTGTTATATCAGTAGCTAATGTAAATCCTGGTCTTCTTGCTAATGTTAAGTTTCTACCTGTATATTCTGCTGATACGTGTTTTATTATTTTTACTAATACTTCTTCTCCTGTATCTGGGTCTGTTTCTGTTACTCTTATTTCACTTGGATTTGGTACTGCTGTTATTGTATAATTTTCTCCACCTTGTACTGTCATATATGTTTTACTACTTAATTCTTGTGCTTCATCTACTGAAGTAAAGTCATCTATTTGGTCAAACATTATTGTATTATTGTAATCCATCAAATCGAATTGTGCATCTACTTGTTCTCTTCTTGCTGAATCTTCATATCCTGATGTAACTGTATGGCTTGAGCTATAATATTTCTCATCTGTACTTGAAATTAAGAAGTCTTTTAGTTCTCCTTTTATTAGTTCTACTGTCTTATAACCATCCTCTATGTTCCAGAATTTTGATGAATGCTCAGCAAATATATTTTGTACATATGCATTTTCTTCTTCATCTGTTGATTTTGTAATTAATGATATTACATTTACGCCATTACCTTTTAGTTCTTCTATTTTATTTATAGTAGATTCAGATACAATATCCAATTTTCTGTATGCTTCTTCTTCTGAGTCTGTATAGTAAGTTTGTGTATTACCATCTGATGTTGGCACACCATCTGATAATATTGTTAGATATCTATTTGAATCTTCTGTGTTATTGTAGAATGATTCATATGATTTATCTAATGCTCCTACAACGTTAGTGTTTGCTGTTTGCCATCCGTTATTATTTATATCATCTAATGCTGTATTTAATTGATTCAAGTCTTTTGTTAATGATACTGCTCTGTAGTTAGTTCCTGAAAAGAATACTAAACCTATATATATGTTATTTCCACTTTGTATTAATTCTGAACATAATTGTTTTGCTGCGTCTACAA
The DNA here is from genome assembly GCA_944392525.1 of uncultured Clostridia bacterium. Next base: position 4,313 of record CALXXB010000055.1, read on the forward strand.
CTACTGCCAACCTTGTTTTTGTTTCTCCGTTATATTCTACTTCAGTTGTACGCATACTGTATGAACAGTCAAGTGCTATATATAATTGTAACGCACCTTTTCCACTTTGTTCTACTTCTATTTTTTCTGAATCTAGATATTCTTCTGCTCCTGGTACACTTGCTGCAAAGTAGTCTTGTCCATTATATTTTAATATATTTTCAACTAAGTCTTTATTACTTGCACTCACATCACTTCCAACCATTCCATAGACAAACTCTAAAGAATATGTTCCTGGTGATGGAGTAAATTTATAATTACCACTTGCATCTGTTCTAGTTGATGCTACAGTGCTTCCACCCTGCTTTAAGTTTACTATTACGCCTTCGACAGGGATTGTTTGTTTTTCGTTATCAGCTCCCGCTGTACCTACAGAATATCCTAAATCTTCGTTCACATTACCTGATATTGCAGTATAATGTGTAATTATCTCTGTTGGTGTTGTCGGTCCTGAAGGGGTTGTTGATGATGGTGGGCTTGAACTTGATGGTGAGTCAGATGGTGTCGGTGGTGATGGTGCCGGTCCACTCTCTCCTAAAACTCCTCCTATGAAACTAGCATATGATACTGTACATAAGATTTCTATCATCATAATAAACATAACTATCAATGCTATTATTTTAATATTTCTTTTCATCTTCATAGAAACCCCTCCCCTCACTGTTAATTATACCACATTTTACCTGTTCGGTCAATTTATGTCAACTTTTGTATTGTTTACAATTCACTATTTTTTGTAAAATGTATTTATTTTTCATTTAAAGCATATAAATTTTATAAAAGTAGCTAAAATCAACCTGCTCACTAGACAAATATATAAATTTATATTATACTAAACGATACCACAAAAAAATCTAATAAGAGGATAGTAATATGAAAGAAATTGATAAACTATTTCAAATAAGAGAAATAAAAGAAATTCAAAAATTATTAACTGAACTAATTAAGAAAATAAACTCTACAGATAAGACTCGTCAAGAGAAATTACTAAAGGAAATAACATCAAAAGCCAAAAAAAGAGACTAGAACTTGAAAAAACATATTCAATAACAAATTCAATAACAATATATCCAGAGGATGTTGCGCCGTTAGCATTATTGGTTGAAGAAATTAGTAATGATGCAAATAACAATGAAGATATATTAAAAGTTCTAAAATTTAATCTAAATAATTATTATAAACAGTTTAAAAAAACAGAAAAAAATGATTTTTGCATGAATATAGAAAAATTCAAACAAATACTAATGATTTTAAACCAAGAATGCAACTTCTTTAAAATCTTACAAAACAAAGGTGTTCACTTAAGTATCATGATGTTTCATGCTAAATTTAGAGAACAAATGATAGATATTTTAAATTATAATTCTATTAATAATACAAATTTTGCTCTTCATTGCTTCTATTGTAAATTACCTTCAATAGATGAAGATCGAATACTTGAAATTGAATTAGAACAATTTGGATATTTATTCAAGGAAATCCTTGTAGGTGAATCACAGAAAGCTCCTAATGGTTTTCTAGAATTATTTAATGCTATTGATGATATGCCAGCAATAGATGAAGAATCAAAAGAATTAACATCTTTATTTGCTAATTCATTTGCTCACTATATTTTAGAAAAAATGGAAATGAAGATTCAAAAAGAATTAGGTATTGATAAAATAGAACATTTAGAATCAAGAGATGAAGCTTTTGTAAAAGACTTTGTTATCTATTTTGATAATTTAGTAAATGATTTGTTAGCAGAGGAAACAGAATGGGATGATAATGAAAAATGTCCTTGTGGTAGTGGAAAAACTTACAAAAAATGTTGTAAGAAAAAGAAAATAAAGTATTATAAAGGCGACATTGAAAATAGCTATGTAAAAGCAATTCCTATACATCCTGATTTAGAGCCAGTTTTAAAAGGAGAAAAAATAAGATTTAAAAAAATATTTGGTAGAATGCGAGGAAATGAAGATTATATTCAAGGAGGAGTATTACTAAGAGATTTTAAAAGAGGATATAAACTAATGAAGAGAAATAATGTAGTCGATAAAGCTTGGTTATATGCTTCATACAAAACAGGAATCATGCTTACAGATGAAAACAAAGATTTATTACCTCAAAAGGATATAAAAGAATTTATTAAATATGTTCATGAATATAAAAAATTAATGAAAAGTAAAATAAAAGGTAACAATTTAAATGTTTTACAAGCTGTCGATGCCACTAATTTTATTTTAGAAAATATGATATCAGAAGACATTCCTAATATGATATATGTACTTAATTTATGCGTGAACTTTTATAGTACTGATTCAAATACAGATACAAACAAAAAGTTTATTATTCATAACATAAAAGATTTCTTAGTTTTTTGTGCTTATAAAGCAAGCCTCCACCTAACAGTCTTACAAGAACTAGTAAATGGCGAATATTATGATACAGCAATGGCAGAAGTAAGAATTATTTTTGAGATTCTTATTTCTATGAGAGCTTATAAACAAAATCCTGATTTATTTGAAAAGAAAATATTGTCTGTTATGGGAGTAGAATTAGGTACACATAGGAAATTAAAAAATAAGCATATAGTTGAGAACCTAAAAACTGGAGAACAATATAAATATGATATACAAAAAAAGCAATTAGCGGAAAAAGCTGGTGAAAATTATAAAAAATTGTATGATACTTTATATAGTGAACTATCAGAATTTATACACTTAGATACAGAATCAGCTAAAAATATTTTCCAAGATAAAGATTTATTTTTAGATATTGATGAATGTCTAATAGCTGGCTTTTTAGGAATGATATTAGAATTAGAAATCATTATGGAATTAATAGATTTTGAAGGTAGCAATAAAAAGATTAATAATGATATTAAATATTTTTCAAACACGCTATTAAAAGACTTTTTAAGTCTCCTACCTACCATTATTTCCATTGAAGATAAAGAAGTATACCATATTTTAGAAGATACACTAAAAGAATACAAAACAGATTATAAAATTAATTATCAAAGGAATACTAACTATGAAACATATTAAAAGGAGAACATTCATATTCTCCTTTATTTTATATATTATTTTCTATTATTTTTTCTTTTAAGATATCTATAGGAGATTTCTTTATATTAACAATATCATCTAACAAAATAACAATAATATTTTTATTTGTTTCTCTTAACTTGTCAACCTCTTTTAATGCTGCTTTTGTTAAATTAGACGTAGTTACTAATATTGAATATGAAATTCCTTTCATTTCCATAATACAACTTAAGTTTCTTATTGTCTTAACAGGTATTTTACTTTTATGATTTTTACATTCTACTAATACAACTGAACCTAATTCCCAAAGTA
>CALXXB010000056.1 GCA_944392525.1 uncultured Clostridia bacterium
AATAATGAAGCAACAGTTAATTTCTTTAAAGAACATAAATATTTTGGATATGAAAAAGATAAAAATTTATTCTTCTTTATACAAGGAGAATTACCAATGATGGATACAGAAGGAAAAATCTTAATTGGTGAAGATGGATTAATTAAACTTGCAGCAGATGGACATGGTGGAATTTATGAATCATTAGTAAAAACTGGTATGACTAAAAAGATGAGAGAAATGGGTGTTGAATGGGTATTTATCGGAGGAGTAGATAATTGCCTTGCTAAAATGGTAGATCCAGTATTTATGGGAGTTGCAATTGATAAGAAAGTTACAGTTGCTTCTAAATCTGTAGTAAAAGCTAATCCTCATGAAAGAGTTGGAGTATTTTGTAGAAGAAACGGAAAGCCTAATGTAGTAGAATATACTGAAATAACAGATGAAATGGCAGAAGCAACAGACGAGGATGGAAAATTATTATATGGAGAGTCTAATATTCTTTGTCATTTATTTAGTATAGATGCAATAGAAAGGATGGGAGCAGAGCCACTTCCTTATCATGTAGCATATAAGAAAGCAACTTACATAGATAAAGATGGAAATCTTGTAGTACCTGATTCACCAAATGCTTATAAATTTGAAGCATTTCTATTTGATGCGTTTAGTGAAGTTGATGATATGGCAATACTAAGAGTAAAAAGAGAAGAAGAATTTGCACCTGTAAAAAATGCAGATTCAGCAGGAGTAGACTGTCCAAGTACAGCAAGAGAATTATATAAAAAATTTTATAAATTAGATTAGAAGAAATGTCGCAAAAGGCGTTTCTCATGCGACAATTTGTTAGAATGAGAGCGTTTTATTGCGGCATTTTTTGTAATAAAAAATAAATAAAGAAACGGAGGAATTTAAAATGAATTATATGGAAGAATACAAAAAATGGTGTGAAAGTCCAGAATTTGATGAAGAAACAAAAAAAGAATTATTAGCTATTAAAGATGATGAAAAAGAGATTGAAGATAGATTCTATAAAGAATTAGAATTTGGAACAGCAGGACTTAGAGGAGTAATTGGTGCAGGAACAAATAGAATGAATAAATATACAGTAGGGAAGGCAACACAAGGATTAGCAAATTATATAGTAGAACAAGGAACAGGAGATAAAGGTGTTGCAATTAGTTATGATTCAAGAAGAATGTCAAAAGAATTTAGCATGCAAACAGCTTTGATTTTAAATGCAAATGGGATAAAAACATATTTGTTTGAAAATTTAAGACCAGTTCCTGAATTGTCATTTGCCGTAAGAGAACTTGGGTGCACAGCAGGTGTTATGATAACAGCAAGTCATAATCCTCCAAAATATAATGGATATAAAGTATATTGGGATGACGGTGCTCAAATAGTAGCTCCAAGAGATAAAGATATAATAGCAAAGGTAAGAGCCGTTGAAAGTTATAGTGAAATAAAAGAAATCTCAAGAGAAGAAGCAGAAAGTAAAGGACTATTTAATGTTATTGGGACAGAAATGGATGATAAATATTTAAGAGTATTAAAATCTAAAGTATTAAATCCAGAAGTTGTCAAGGAAGAAGGAAAAACTTTAAAAGTAGTATATACGCCATTACATGGAACAGGAAATACGGTTGCAGAAAGACTTTTACATGATATAGGAATAGAGAACCTATATGTAGTGCCAGAACAAAAAGACCCAGATGGGGAATTTCCAACAGTTAGTTATCCAAATCCTGAAGATAAAAAAGCGTTTAAGTTAGCATTAGAGCTAGCTGAAAAAGTAGATGCAGATGTAGTTCTTGCAACAGACCCTGATGCAGATCGTTTAGGAATTTTTGCAAAAGATACTAAATCTGGAAAATATATGGATTATACAGGAAATATGTCAGCACTATTAATTGCAGAATATAGAATTTCTCAAATGAAAGAAAAAGGAATACTTCCAAAAGACGGAATGATTATTACAACAATAGTATCTTCAAATTTAACAAGAGCAATTGCAAAAGAATATGGATTAGAATGTATAGAAGTTTTAACTGGATTCAAAAATATTGGTAGTGTTATGAGAAAAGCAGAAGAAAATAAAGATAAGACATATGTATTTGGATTTGAAGAAAGCTATGGTTGCCTAATTGGAGATTATGCAAGAGATAAAGATGGAATTGCAGCTGTTATGGCACTTTGTGAAGCAGCATGTTATTATAAATCAAAAGGAAAGACTTTATGGGATGCTATGGAAGATATTTATAAGAAATATGGATATTATAAAGAAACACAAGTATCAATAGTATTAGAAGGAGCGGAAGGTGCAGAAAAAATCCAAGAGATGATGACTAATATGAGAAATACACCTGTAGAAAAAATAGGTGATTATAAAGTTTTAGAATTCAAAGATGTAGAAAAAGATATTGATAAAGATATGCTAACAGGAGAAACAAAATCTACAGGATTACCAAAATCAAATGTTCTATATTATGAATTAGAAGATGACGCATGGTGTTGTGTAAGACCATCAGGAACAGAACCTAAAATTAAATTATATATGGGTGTTAAAGGTTCTTCTGATGAAGATGCTAACAAAAAACTAGAGGATTTAAAAGAGGCTATGGTAGCTATTGTAAAATAAAATAAAAGCTGTTTTTTGGGACAGATTCCAAAAACAGCTTTTTATATTTTGTAATTTTATCATTTATTATCTAATTTCCATTCTGGAAGATTTCTTTGAATTGCTCCAAATAGGTTTGCTCTAACCATTGGAATCTTTTTTCCAAGAGTATAGATTAATTGCTTCATATCTTCACGTTTAGAAGTTCCGTCCATAGGGCAAACTTTAGGCATCACAGATAAATTATTCTTTTTAATAAATCTTTTGGTTTCTTTTTCGGGAGTATATATTAAAGGTCTAATTAAAGTTATCTTTGTTCTATCCATGTAACTCATAGGAGCAAAAGTTCCAATGTTTCCGGTATATAATAAATTTAATAAAAAAGTTTCTAAAACATCATCTTGATTATGTCCTAAAGCAATCTTATTACATCCTTCACGTATAGCTACAGAATTAATAACACCTCTTCTTAGATTAGCGCATAAAGAACAAGGATTTTTTTCTTTTCTTATATCAAAAACAATTTCTTTTGCATGACTTTCTTCAATAAATAAAGGGATATCTAAATTATCACAAATTTCTTGTAAAAATTTAGTGTCAAAAAATTCAAAACCAGGGTCTATACTAATTGCTACTAATTCGAAATTTTTAGGATAAAATCTTTGTAAAGATTTAAATGCATGAAGCATTGTTATTGAATCTTTACCTCCAGATAAGCATACAGCGATTTTATCTCCCTCATCTATCATTTTATATTCTTCTATTGCTTTTCTCATATGACTTAATATTCTTTGCATTTTAATCACCTATACTATTATAACAGATATTGTCAAGGAAGAAGAAGTTAATGTTAGGCACAAGATATCATTTATTGACTTTTTTGGTTTAATATTTTATAATTAAAGCGTTACAAATGAAGTAGAAAAGAAAATTAAATTTAATATGTACCAGTAGCTCACCAGGATAGAGCGCTTCCCTCCTAAGGAAGAGGTAGGGGGTTCGAGTCCCTTCTGGTACACCACTTTTTATTTAAGGAATTAGTATGGAAGAAAAAGAAAAATTCATGAAAGAAGCTTTAAAAGAAGCAAAAAAAGCATATGAAAAATTAGAAGTTCCAGTAGGAGCAATTATTGTTAAAGATGGAAAATTAATTGCAAGAGCTCATAACTTAAAAGAAACTAAAAAAGATACAACAAAACATGCAGAGATACTTGCAATACAAAAAGCAAGTAGAAAATTAGGTGCTTGGAGACTTTTAGATTGTGAAATGTATGTAACATTAGAGCCTTGTTCAATGTGTGCAGGTGCAATGATTAATGCAAGAATAAAAAAATTGTATATAGGAGCTCTAGATGAAAAAACAGGAGCAGCTGGTTCTGTTTTTAACTTATTTGAAGACTATAAATTTAATCATAATGTGGAAGTAGAACAAGGGATTATGAAAGAAGAATGTGAAAAGATTTTAAAAGATTTTTTTAAGGATTTAAGAAAAATAAAAAGTAAAAAATAAAAAAATGATGCTTAAATTTAGGAGGAGCATATGATAGATAAAATAAAATATATAACAAGTAAAAAATCATTTCATATTTGCATGACGATTATAATAATAGCAGTTATATTATTTGTAGCAGGAATAATGATATTAAGATACCAAGTAGAAGGCGAAACAAATATGCCATTTGAAATAACTAAAATTACATTAATAAGTACGTCAGATGGTATAGATAAAAATCAAGAAGGAGAATCTACTAACTGGGCTTTTGATATCAATCAAAATAATGATATATATATTTATATTGAAAAAAATGATAATTATAAAGAAGAAGAAGCAATAAGAAGTATAGTGATAGATGGATTAAATGTTCAAAGAGATAAAGAACTAGGGACAGTTAAGTTTTATAGACCAAACGTATCAGAGACAGGAACAAATTTTAGTAACACAGAGGAAAATGAAGTTCAAACCATAGAATATACAGGTGGAATGGAATCAGATATTAAAAATTTGGTTATAGGAAACCAAGGAGGAGTTATTTTCTTTAGATATGCAAATAACAATGTTGCAGAGTATACATCAGATATAGCCACAACTGATACTATAACAACAAATCAATTACTAAAAAGTGCGAATGTAAATGAATCAGATTTAAAAGCAAAGTTATCTTTTGATTTAAGTATAACAACAGAAGATGGAAAAGAATATAAGGCAAATATATCATTAGATGTACCAGTAGAAGGCGTTGTAGAAAATGGAACAGCTTCAAGAGAAATAACTAATTTAGATGATATAGTATTTAAAAGAACGAAAAATTAAAAATTCACTTGATAAAATATAAATTTCATTATATAATACGAATGGTATGTACCTTAAATCTTTGTATGGAGAGTAGACCAATAAAGACCTATGAATCTTGTCAGGTCCGGGAGGAAGCAGCAATAAGTAGTTTATCTTTATGTGGGATACTTTCCATAGAGAGATTTAGAGTATCTACCATTTTTTATATAAAGGATGTGAGAAAAATTGGGATACACAGCTCTTTATAGAAAATTTAGACCACTTACATTTTCAGAGATAGTAGGTCAAGAGCACATAACAAGAACTTTAAGAAATCAAATTATTGCAGGAAGAGTTGGACATGCATATTTGTTCAATGGAGGAAGAGGTACAGGAAAAACATCAGCAGCAAAGGTATTAGCAAGGGCTATTAACTGTTTAAATCCAAAAGATGGAGAGCCTTGCAATGAATGTGAAATATGCAAAGGAGCAATAAATGGCTCACTTACAGATATTGTTGAAATGGATGCAGCATCTAATAATAGTGTAGAAGATATAAGAGCTATCCGTGAAGAAGTAAACTTTCTACCAACAAAAGCAAAATATAGAGTGTATATTATAGATGAGGTTCATATGTTATCAACAGGGGCTTTTAATGCTTTACTTAAAACATTAGAAGAGCCACCAGAGCATGTTAAATTTATACTAGCAACTACAGAGCCACAAAAGTTACCTGCAACAATATTATCTAGATGCCAAAGATTTGATTTTAAAAGAATTTCAAATGATAATATTATTAAAAGATTAAAAGTAGTTTGTAAAGAGAGCAATATAGAAATAACAGATGAGGCTATGCAAATGATTGCAGTACTAGCGGAAGGCGCTATGAGAGATGCTTTGTCTATTTTAGAGAGATGTGTTCAAGATGGAGAAAATAAAATTGATGAAAATAAGATAAGGGATTTAGTAGGAATTCCTAAGATAACTTATGTTCATAATTTAGTAGAAAGTGTTGTGGATTTTGATGTAGATAAAGCTTTAGAAGCAATTGATGTAGTTCTAAATGAAGGTAAAGATATTACAAATTTACTTTGGGAAACAATTAAGTATGTTAAAGATATATTAGTATTTAAAACTTCTAAAAAATTAGATTTATATACTGATGAAGAAATGAAAAAAATTAGCGAATTAGCAGATAAAGTTTCAAAAGAAAAACTAATTGATTTGGTATATAAATTATCAGAACTAGAAAGTGATATAAAATGGTCAACGCAAAAAACTATAGTGTTCCAAGCAGGAATAATTAAGTTATGTAGTAAACAAGCTGAGGTTAGTTCAAACTTAGAAGAGAGAGTTGAAAAAATAGAAAAATATTTAAAATCAGGAAAAGGAATTACAGTAAGTAACACAGTAACAAATACAAATAATGTGATAGCACAAAGAAATAGTCAAATAAACAGAGTTGTTCAAAATGTTCCAAATACTTCATCTGCTCAAAATAGAAGTACAGCTAAACCAAAAACTACAACGACAACAACAAACTTTTCAAATAAAGCAGAGGAATATTGGCCACAAATAATTAATGAATTAAAACAAAATGGTAAAATAGTTTTGTGTACAAGTCTAAATGGAAGTATAGCAAGTGAAATAAATGATATGACAGTAGGAATAGAGTTCCCAAATGGTATGAGTTCATTTAACAAAACTGTTTTAGAAAAGCCAGAAAATATAAAAGAAATTTCTACAATGGTTTCAATGGCTTGTGGAAAGCCAATGCAAATAAAATATATATCTGGAAATAGTAATGTTCATCAAATGACAGAAGAAGAAAATTTACAGAAACTAGCAAACGATTCAGATATACCTTTTAATGTTATTGAATAAAATAGAATAAAGAGTAAAATAAAAATTAAAGGAGGAAATTATAATGTCAAAAAGAGGTGGATTCCCAGGAGGAATGGGAGGATTCGGAGGAATGAATCTAAATAATTTAATGAAAGAAGCAAAAAAAATGCAAGCAGATATGGAAAAATCACAAGCAGAGCTTGCAACTAAAGAATTTGAGGCTTCAGCAGGTGGTGGAGCTGTAAATGTAAAAGTATCAGGAGAAAAAATGATTAAGGAAATAAAAATAAAACCAGAAGTAGTAGACCCTGATGATGTAGAAATGTTAGAAGATTTAGTTTTAACATGTGTTAATGAAGCTTTAAGACAAGTGGATTCAGCACAAGCACAATCTCTTGGAAAATACAATATACCAGGATTAGGTCTTTAATTGGAGGAATAAAGGATGTCATTATATTCACCATCAATAGAAAAGCTAATAGAAAGTTTTGAAAGATTACCAAGTATTGGACATAAAACAGCAGCAAGATTAGCATTTTATATGCTTAATTGCTCAGAAGAAGAGACAAATGAATTTGTTTCTTCAATTATAAATGCTAAGAAGAATTTAAAATATTGCAGTATATGTTATAATATTTCAGATACAGATCCTTGTAACATATGTGGCAATCCTAAAAGAGATAAAAGTGTAATTTGTGTTGTTGAAGACGTTCGTGATGTAGTTGCTATGGAGAAAACACATGAATTTAAAGGTGTCTATCATGTATTACATGGCTCAATATCACCAATGAATGGAGTAGGACCAGATGATATAAAAATAAAAGAACTTCTATCTAGATTAATGGGTGGAGAAGTAAAAGAAGTAAT
>CALXXB010000057.1 GCA_944392525.1 uncultured Clostridia bacterium
TCTGTTGCACTTTCCTTAAGGTCACCCTCACTAGACGTTATCTAGCATCTTTGCTCTATGGAGCCCGGACTTTCCTCCCGTAATCCCTTTCGGAAATTACCAGCGACTATTCAACTTACTTATAGAATTAATTTTAACATTTATAATGAGAAAAGTAAAGTATTAACCTTGTTTTTTTATTTAAAATGATTTATAATATATCTATTAACCATTTCTATACCTTTGAAATGTAGGACCTCAGAGGTATATCCTCTGAATGAGTATGAAGAGGAGGTTTGATGTTTGGAGCAGCAGTATTAGGTCTTATAGCAGTTGTCTATGTCATCTTGGCATATGTCACTCGCAAGCAAGGCTCTAACGCGGTCAGCGGATTATGCATTGTTGTCGCAGTTGTATGCGCAGCAATGGCATTCGGCTTGATGTTCGTGTAAGTCTTACAAGTACTCTGTTTATAGTTGCGAATGAGGAACACTACCTTGTCCGCAACTATATTTTTTATAAATTATTCATTTCTTCTAATATATTTTTATACTTTATTAAAAATATCGATTCATCTTGCATACTTACTGCATTTTGCAATTCATTTAGCATAATATAAATTTTATTAATCACATATTGTTTATTGGAATCTGTATTTGTATTCACAAGTTGGCTAGAAAATGTGTCAATTGCTTGTTTAACATCATTAGAAATCTCAGCCCAGTTCTTAAAATCTAATTTACTATATGCTTTAAACAAATTATTTTTAGTTTCAATAACAGCTTTGTATGTTGTATCATCTGTTACTTTATCTGCAAATTTTGGTATATATTCGTATAATCTAGATAAATTTCCTAAAGCGTTTTCTTTATTTTCTTCTTTAACAGTTGTTGTTAAATTATCTAATTCTTGATTAAACCCTAAAATATCTTCTTTTGCTATTTCTGAACTATATAAATCTAAGGTTATAGTAGGAACTGGTGAATACAAGTTTTCAACTTCTGTTTTTAAATGTTCCCAATTTATACTATTTGTATTAGTCAACACCCCTGTTTCCTTTAAAGTATATTCTTCATTTTTCTCTTCTTCACCACTTGATGTATTGCTATTACTAGTTGAATCTTCTCCTTGTTCCTGGCTATTTTGGTTACTTTCTCCTTGACTTTCTTCTTCTCCGCTATTTTTGCTTCCTTGTTCTGATGAACTTTGTCCACTTTGCGAGCTATCTTCTTCAGATATTTTACTTACAGATAAATTATAGTTTCTACTTTCTATATTATTTAATTCATTTAATAAAGTAACTATTTTCTTTTCTAAATACTCTACTTCTGCTAAAGTCTTTTCTTTTTCATCTTCATTACTTCCTTTACTTACAGTTGTATATAAAAAAACACTTAAAGTAGCAACTACAATAATCAGGAAAAGAAATAAAAACTTTTTATATTTTTTCAATTTTTCGTCCTCCAATTTTTCTTTTTTCTAGTATTTACATTTTTAAAATACTTTATTCTTAGTATAAAATTTTGTCTAATTTTAATACTAATATTAAGAATAATTTTAGGAGTCAAAAATGCAAGCAACAGTTAATTTATACAGCCATAAAAAAGGTGAAATAAATAATTTTTTAAGTCGTTTCTATAATACTGATTTAGAAATTTATGATAGTTTAAAATGGGAAAAAAAATATGCTAACCCGTTAGAGTTAGCAGAAATAATTGGTACTTTTATTGATAATTTAGATGATTATGATATTACTATGTGGATTTCATTAGATAAAGATGTATTTATTTCAATTGCAGAAGACAACGCAGATGATATTATTAAATATCTATATGAGCGATATCCTTATTAACTATATACTATTTTTCAATTATTATAGTTACAGGTCCATCATTTAATAAACTTACTTTCATATCTGCACCAAAAATACCTTTTTCTACTTCTATTCCATATTTTTCCTTACATTCATTACAAAAATATTCATATAACTCTTCTGCTTGTTCAGGTCTTGCTGCATCTATAAATGATGGTCTATTTCCATCGCTACAATTAGCATAAAGTGTAAATTGTGATACTATTAAAAGCTTTCCTCCCACTGCCTTTAAATCCAGATTCATTTTACCATTTTCGTCTGTAAATACTCTTAATTTACACAATTTTTTAACTAAATAATCTGCTTGCTCTTTGGTATCGCTATGAGTAACTCCTAGTAATACCAAAAAGCCTTTATCTATCTTTCCTACTGTCTTTCCCTCTACATCTACTTTTGCATTTTTTACTCTTTGAACTACAATTTTCATATTTACTCCTCTTGTTATTTTTCATATTTATTTTCTAATACATTTCTGTATCGTCATCTTTACTATTACTTTTTTCTTCACTTTCATCGCTATCTTCTACATTTGACTCAACTTTCACTGTTTTTTCTAAGTTTTCTACATTACTATTTTCTTCTTTACTTTCTGTTTTTTCTTGTTCATCTTCGCCATTTTCATTTTCTTCAGATGAATCTATATTTTGAAAACTTTCATCTTGCTCAGTTTCATCCTCTTGTTTTGCACCACAATTTGGACAATACTTATATTCTTTATCCATTTCTACATAACAATTTTTACATTGTTTTTTATCTCTTAGTTCTAAACATTGTTGTAATAAATCTTCTATTTCATCACTTAAAACATCTATCTTTGTACATAACTGTTCTAATTCTTCTCTTATATTTCCTTTTGCTTCTTCATCTTCTCTTATATGTTCTTCATATACTTTCTTACCAATCTCTTCATATAAGTCATCTACTTGTGTTCTTAACCCACTCATCTTTAATTTTAGCTTAGTTTCCTTAGCTATTTTTCCTGTTTTATCTGCTGTTATTTTATATGCTTCTGAAGCTTTTTTACCTAACTTATCAAAAAATTCCATTATCTTTCTTCCTTTCATTTTTTAATAATAGTATAACCAAAATTTGTATTATTTACTCCCATTCACACTTTTTTTCTTTTGTCATTAGTTGTCTAACAGCTTCTTCTGGTTTTAAACCATTATATATAACATTATAAACAGTTTCTGTTATTGGCATATAAATATTATTTATTTTTCCTAATTCATAAGCCACATCTATGTTATCTATACTCTCTATTACCATGCCTACTTCTTGTTTAGCTTCTTCTAGTGTTTTTCCTTGTCCTATTAATTTTCCTGCTTTTCTATTTCTACTATGTTCACTAAGACAAGTAACAATTAAATCACCAAGTCCACTTAGACCATAAAAAGTTTCTCTTCTTCCACCAAGTTTTGTTCCTAATCTTGAAATTTCTCCTAAACCTCTTGTTACTAGCGCTGCAAAACTATTATCTCCAAGACCTATTCCAGCTGCTACTCCTGCACAAAATGCCATTATATTTTTCAAAGCTCCACCTAATTCTACTCCTTTTACATCATCAGATGTATATACCCTCATTTTTTCTGACATAAATGCATCTTGAATAAGAGTTAATATTTCTTCATCATGTGATGCTATTACTAATACTGTTGGTATTGCTATTGCTACTTCTTCCGCATGGCTTGGTCCTGTTAATACTCCTATTCTTGCTGTTGGCAATTCATCTAATATTACTTCATCTAAAGTTTTTAGACTTTCTTTTTCAAATCCTTTAGAACATATTATAACCGGTTTATTACCTACATATTCTTTATATTTCACAAATGTTTCTCTTGTAAATTTTGATGGAGTAACATGTAATATAAAATCAGCTCCATCTACTACTTCTTTTATATCTGTATAACATTCCACACTATCAGGAATCACTGCTCCAGGTAAAAACTTACACTTTCTTTCATTATTTATAAGATCTCTTTCCTCTTCATTAAATGACCATATTTTTACATTATGTCCAACACTTGCCAAATGAGTAGCTAATGCTGCTCCCCAACTTCCGCTTCCTATAATTGCTACATTACTCATCTTCTTCTATCTCCTTTGTTTAATATATGCTATAATTCCTACTACTATTATCACAACAAGTACAATCATTAATACTTTTGTTACAAATGGTATAAACTCTGTATCTGGCTGTTTTACTGTATTTTTTTCGTAATTATATTCTACTTTGCATACACCATTACTTATTTTAAAATTATCAATATGAACAATATCATCTTTAGTCATGTTCTTTACTCTATATTTCATATCCATTTTACTATAATTTGAAAGGATATCAAACTCGTATTTACCTTCTTCATTTTCTTCTAAAAGAATTTGGATATATTCTACTCCAGCTTCTTCATATAATTCATCACTTATATTATCTTTATCAACCCTTATGCTTGGTATATCATTATTTTTTAAAGTATCTACTCCCGTATATGCTATATTAAGTCCATCTTCTTCTATTGCAAATAAAATATAATCTTTTGGAAGTAATAAATATAAATCAAAATCTTCATTTACGTCTGATGCTTCAAATTCTAATGTATAGGTCTCTTCATAAGCACAGCTATAATTAAATAATATTACTCCTATTATCATTACAAGAATACTAAATATTGTAATTATTCTTTTCATTTGTTTTTATCTCCTCTTACTTTCCTTATTTTTTAAAACTAACTTTGTTTTCTGTGCCATTTAATATTCTTTTAATATTACTTCTATGATTAAATAATACTATCACAGCTAGTATTACACTATATATAAAATATACATTTCCTGACTTTCCTTCTGTTAAAACAGTGTAATGTTCATTTATAAATAATGTAAGGATAGGGAATAAGACTGCTGCTGCACATGAACCAACTGATACCATTCTTGTTAATATCATTAATACTAAAGCAAACACCAAACAAATTAATCCAATTTGCCAGTTGCTTAGTAATAATACTCCAAGTGACGTTGCAACTCCTTTTCCACCTTTAAATCCGAAAAATACTGGGAAAGTATGTCCTAATATTACTGCGACTCCTGCTACTTGTACTAATAATTCTTTATTTACATCTGGTATATTTCCAAGTAATATTGCTATTCCTATTGCAACAACTCCTTTTAATATATCACATACAAGTGTTATTGCTGCTGCTTTTTTCCCTACAGAACGAAGCATATTAGTTGTTCCTGCATTACCGCTTCCTTTTTCTCTAACATCAAATCCTGCAAATTTTTTACTAAATATTACTGAAAAGTTTACACTACCTATACAATATGCAATTATTGCCATAATTATATATACTACCATTTTTTAAAATCCCTCCTTTTGTGCTTCTTTATCTGATTTTTCTCTTGCAATTATCCTTATTGGCGTTCCATCTAAGCCAAATTCTTTTCTTATTTGATTTACTAAATATCTCTCATAAGAAAAATGGAATAATTGTTTATTGTTCACAAATACAACAAATGTTGGTGGTTTTGTTGACACTTGTGTTCCATAATATATTCTTAGTCTTCTTCCTTTATCTGAAGGTGGCTGTACTATTGCTATTGCTTCGTTTATTACTTGATTTAATACAGATGTTTTAATCCTCATACTATTTTGTTCTGCCACATGATTTATAAGATCAAATAGTTTATTTACTCTTTGCCCTGTTAATGCTGATATAAATATAATAGGTGCATATGATAAATATTTTAACTTTTGATATATGTCTTTTTTATACTCTTCTAATGTTCCTGTTTCTTTTTCCACAGCGTCCCATTTATTAACGACAATTATTACACCTTTTCCTGCTTCATGTGCTTCTCCTGCTATTTTTGCATCTTGATCTGTTACACCTTCAACAGCATCTATCATCATTAAGCAAACATCTGCCCTTTCTATTGCTAAAAGAGTTCTCATTATACTATATTTTTCTATTGACTCTTTTATTTTACTCTTTTTTCTTACTCCAGCTGTATCTATTAAAATATATTTTCCTTTTTCATTTTCAAATTCAGAATCTATTGCATCTCTTGTTGTTCCTGCAATATCACTAACTATTGCTCTATTTTCTCCTAATATTTTATTTATTAAAGAAGATTTTCCAACATTGGGCTTTCCAATTACTGCAACTTTTATTTTATCGTCTTCATTTTCATTTTCTTCATCTTTAGGAAACTTCTCATATATCTCATCTAATACATCTCCTATTCCTATTGCATTTGTTGCTGAAATTGGGAAAGGCTCTCCTATTCCTAAATTATAAAATTCATAAATTTCATCTTTATCTTTTTCTATATTATCTGCTTTATTACATACGAGTACAATTGGCTTTCCTGATTTTTTTAACATTAAAGCAATTTCTTTATCTGCTGCTGTTACTCCTTGTCTTATATCTGTTAAAAATATTATTACATCTGCCATCGCTATTGCTAAATTTGCTTGTTCTCTCATTTGAGAAAGTATTATATCATCTGAATCTGGTTCTATTCCTCCTGTATCTATTAAAGTAAAATCTCTTCCTCTCCAGTTTGTCTCAGCATAAATTCTATCTCTTGTTACTCCTGGAGTATCTTGTACTATTGAAATTCTTGAACCTGCTAAATAATTAAAAAATGTTGATTTACCTACATTTGGCTTTCCTATTATTGCTACTATTGGTTTTGACATTGTTCTTTTCCTTTCTTTCAAATATGTGTATAGTATATCATAAATTTAACCTAAATAACAAGAAAAAAGTAAAATTTTGAAATATTCAAAACTTTACTTTTTATTATACATATTATATCTTTGTTTCTTTAATTATATTTTTACGCATCCACCAATAACTTTTCCTTTATTTTGTTTTGGTAAAGCTGATGCTCCTCCAGATAATACAATCATGTCTCCTTCTTCAACTAGACCTTCTGCTTTTAATTTTTCAATTCCAGCATTTATTGTATCATCAATTGAAGCTTCTCCTTCACAAAGAACTGGTACTGTATTAAATATTAATGATAATTGGTTAAATGTTTTTCTATCATCTGTAACTGCAAAAATTGGGCATTTTGGTGCTAATGCAGCTAATTTTACTATTGAATCACCTTTATGTGTATATGCAACTATTGCATCTGCTTGTATTTGTTCTGCAGTTATACAAGTTGTATATGCTAAAGCTTGTTCAACATCTTTCTTCTCATGGTCAAAGTTTCTCTTATAGAATCTCTTCCAATATTTTATTGAACCTTCTACTGCTTTTGATATCTTAGACATAGCTCTTATACATTCTACTGGATATTTACCCATAGCACATTCACCTGATAACATGATATCACTTGTAACATCATATACAGCATTTGCTACGTCACTAACTTCTGCGCGTGTTGGTCTTGGATTTGTTGTCATTGATTCTAACATTTGTGTTGCTGTAACTACTGGTTTACCAACTTTATTACATTTCTTAATCATTCTCTTTTGATATACTGGTACCATTTCCATTGGAACTTCTACACCCATATCTCCACGAGCTACCATTATTCCATCAGATACTTCTAGTATTTCATCAAAATTATCTATACCTTCTTGACATTCAATTTTAGATATTATTTTTATTTTTTCTCCACCATTTTCATCTAGAAGTTTTCTCATTTCTCTTATATCATCTGCTCTTCTTACAAATGATGCAGCGATATAATCAAATCCACCTTTTGC
>CALXXB010000058.1 GCA_944392525.1 uncultured Clostridia bacterium
TTTTTATTACTCAAGACCATATTTCTTTTTAAATCTGTCTGCTCTACCACCAACTGTGTCTTGTCTTAAGTTTCCTGTCCAGAATGGATGACATTTTGAACATACATCTACTTTTAAATCTTTTTTTGTTGAACCAACTTCTAAAACATTACCACAAGCACATGTGATAGTTGTTTGATTGTATTCTGGTTGTATATCTTTTTTCATTTTGTTCACCTCTCTTTAATTTAAATAACATGACTGTTTTTTATAATAACATATTTTACAAATTTTTTCAAGTAATTTTTATTAATTTGTTTGATTTTCTTCATTTTGTCCGTTTTCTTGCTGTTCATACATATATTCTGCTGAATAAAGCATTTCCTTATTTAATGATAATTTATGCACTAATTTGCTCATTATATTAAATACACATGCTATTATTAATATTAACATTCCTATTTTTTTCCAATATTTTGCAAGCATAATATATCTCCTTAAAATTTTACTACATATTAATTATACTTTTATTTTATAAAAAAGTCAATTGTTTTTAGTAAAAAACACATCTACATCAATACTTTTCCCAAATATTTGTATATTATAATGCTACGTCAGTATTTTTAAAAATTTTAATGAAATTTTTGGATTAATAAAATAATTTTATTCTGGTTAAAATAAAATTGGTGATAAAAATGAAGAAAAATAAATCTTGGATTTTATTGATACTCTTATTAGTTGTTTTATTTGGTATCGGTGTATACTACTATTTTACATCAACTAAAAACAACAACGAATCAAACTATGAAGCAAATAGAACTTCTGCTAGTACAAATAACGAAGAGAATAACAATAAAGAAGAAAACAATTTGGCAGAAAATCAGTCATCAGAAGAAGATAAGCAAAAGCAAGAAGAAGAAAACAAACAAAATAATAATGAAATTACAGAAGAAAAACCTAAAGAACAGCAATATACAGAAGAACAAATTGCAACTTTTTCAACTAAAATATATTCTAAAGATTCAGCAAGACAAAATAATATTAAAATTACTTGTAATACTTTAAATAATACCACTGTTAAAAACGGTGCTACTTTTTCTTTTTGCAGTACAGTAGGAAAAGCAACCACAGCAAAAGGTTATCAAGAAGCGGACGTTTATGACCATAATGGTAATAAAACTAAAGGTCTTGGTGGTGGTAACTGTCAAGTAAGTAGTACTCTTTATAACGCAGTACTTGCTGTATCCTCTTTGAAAGTTACAGAAAGACATGAGCACAGTAATGATGTTCCATATGTTAAAGACGGTAAAGATGCTGCTGTTGCTTATGGTAGTTACGACTTTAAATTTGTAAACAATACTGGAAATGATATAAAAATCAAAGCTTCTACAGATGGCTCAAGTGTTACTATAAGTATCAATTCAGTAAAACCTATATAATCTATTCCCTCTTCTTGAATATTTAAAATATTGTTTGCATATATTTTAATATCAATTGGAGGGATTTTTATGCGAACTTTTAAATTAGTTATTTGTCTTTTTCTTGTTTTTACTTTTTGTTTTTCTATCTTAATATTTCCTAGTTTTGCAAATGATTTTAGTTATATTTGGTCAGACACTGCTGAAACATCAGCAAATATTACAAATGGTACTATTAATAACACTAGTACTAATGCAATAAATAATACAACTACCAACAACATATTAGAGGAAACCAATTCTGAAGTTGCTGATGATAATTTCTTAGGCTTAGATTGTGGCTCTGCAATTTTAATTGAACAATCTACTGGTCAAGTTTTATATGCTTATAATATTCATGAACAATTACACCCTGCTTCTGTAACTAAAGTTATGAGTATACTCCTTATTATGGAAGCTTTAGACAGCGGAAAAATTAATTTGACTGATGAAGTTCCTTGTAGTGAAAATGCTGCCTCTATGGGAGGATCTCAAATATGGCTTGACCCCAGAGAAACATTAACAGTAGATGAAATGTTAAAAGCAATTTGCGTAAACTCTGCAAATGACTGTGTAGTAGCTATGGCAGAATATATCGCAGGTACTGAAGAAGCCTTTGTTCAAATGATGAATGATAAAGCAAAAGAACTAGGAATGAATGATACTACTTTTAAAAATTGCCATGGGTTAGATGAAGATGGACATGTAACTTCTGCCTATGATATTTCATTGATGTCCAGAGAACTCTTAAAGGATCATCCTGATGTCACAAAATATACAACAATATGGATGGATACATTAAGAGATGGCAAGTCTCAGCTTTCTAATACAAACAAATTAATAAAGAATTACAAAGGTGCAACTGGTTTAAAAACAGGTTCTACTTCTCTTGCCTTATATAATTTATCTGCTAGTGCCACTCGTGACGATCTATCTTTAATCGCTGTTATTATGAAAGCTCCTTCTAGCAAGATAAGATTTGAAAATGCTACAAAACTTTTAGATTATGGATTTAATACTTTTTCATATAAAGAATTTGGTAAAAAAGATGATTTGGTTAAAACAATCTCTGTAAATAAAGGTAATAAAAATGAAGTTGAAGCGGTTTTAAAAGAAGACAGTGGAACTTTACTTGAAAAAGGTTCAGATAAAAATATAGAACAAACTCTTACTTTAGAAGAAGATATATCAGCACCAGTACAAAAAGGTCAAAAGCTCGGTGAGGTTTCTTTCACTCTTGATGGCGAAGTTCTATCTACTGTTGACATTGTTGCCAAAGACGACGTTGAAAAAATTGGCTTGTTTTCTATCATAAAGAAAATTTATTATTCTTGGGTTGATTTATTAAGGTCTTAAGAATAAGGACTAAGATTTTCTTAGTCCTTATTCATCTTCTAATGTCTCATCATATTCAAATTCATAATCTATATCATCTTCAACTTTATTTTTCTCTTGCCTGTCTTCTGTTATTTTCTTAGTACTCTCGTCTATCTTCCTTTCTATTTCTTTTTTATCATCTTGCCCCTTTTTCATATTCTTATCATGTTTTTTCTGCATCTCTTTTAATATTTGATTTGTTTGCTCTTTTTTATTTTGAATACATCTGTTCATAATATTATTTGTCTTTTCAATCAAATCTGGTACATAATCTAATAACTTATCTAATGAAGAACTATGAGTAACAGGCATAAGTTTTACGTTATTGGGCTGTATTACTAAAAAGGCTATCGGATTTATTGTAACACCTGCACCACTTCCACCACCAAAAGGTAATCTGTATTGTATTTCTTCTTCTTTTTCTTTTTTACTATATTCATTTATAGTTTCTCCACTAAATTCACTTCCTCCTGCTGCAAATCCAAATGAAACCTTTGATATTGGAATAATCACAATATTATTAGAAGTTTCAATAGGTTCACCTATGATTGTATTTACATCTACCATATCTTGAATACTATTCATAGCTGTAAGCATAAGACCTTCTATTGGATGTTCGCTCATTTTTATCCTCTCCTTTTTTCTTATTTAAGATATATATTATATTTATAATATGTATCATTTTCATCTCAAATATACCTGAAAGTTCTATATTAACAAAGTTTTGATTATAAAATAATGGCTTTATTTTAAATGCTTGGTTTCTATAATCTTTTATTTTCAATCTTATAATAAAAGATATTAATATACTAATTATAGGAACTAAAATAGCTGTTAAACTTGCATTTTCTGTACTAAATTCTATTTTTAATTTTATCCTTTTTAAATCTACTTTATTTTTCTTTATTATTCTAGGCAAATTTTCTGGATTTAAATCTTTTTCAATTTCTTTAACTCCTACATTTTTAAATATCCCTTTATTTTTTAATTTCACTATTTTTTCTTTCGTTAATGATATTTTTATTATTGGTATTTTACTTAAAACACATAGTTTTACAACTAATTTATAATTTGTTTTTTGTTTTTTAGGCATCTTTGATAAAAACCTAAAATCTTCTACCTCTACTCTTATTTTAGATGTTACAAATAAAATAATTAAAGCTATTAAAATAATAAAAAGAAAAACCAATATTTTCGCCCTCCTTTTAGAGGATTTAATATTAGTTTTTCCAAAAAATTCTTTTTTAAACTTATTTTTAAAATTTATTTATTATTAGCAGCTTTTTTACTTGATTTTTTTACAAGAATATCTCCAAACAATTCTTCTTGGTCTGTTTCAACTTTACTTCTCCTTGATAATTCCAATAATCCTGAGAAAGCTGTTACAACTTCTTGCTTGTTATGTTTCTTTAAAGAAAATAATTTGTTAAATATAAAGCTTTTTTGTTTTACCAAAACTTTAAACATCTGTCTTACCTTACTTGCAACTGTATAATTATCTGTAATTGCTATCTTTTCAATATTTTTAGCATTCTGATTTATTTTCTGTTCATTTTTTTCTATTACATTCTTATAAATATTTGGTATAACATCTTTATCATAGTCTTTTTCTATTTTTTGTTTTGGAAGTTCTATCTCTTCTGGTAGTTTATAATATCTATTTGAATACTCTAAATAATTTTGCTTTAATACTTTACTTATTTCTTTAAACTTTTTATATTCTATAATTCTCCTAATTAATTCTTCTTCTGTTATTTCCTCTTCTTCCTCTTCTTGTTTTGGAAGTAAATTTTTAGACTTTAAATATAGTAAAGTAGATGCCATAACAAGAAATTCACTTGCTATTTCTAAATTTAGCTTTTCTTGCTCTTTTAAATATTCTATATATTGGTCTGTTATTTGGCTTAAATTTATGTCATAAATATTCATTTTATTTTTATCTATTAAATGACATAACAAATCTAATGGACCTTCAAAATTATCTATTTTAATTGCATATTTTTGTGTTTCTAAAGTTAGAATTGCCATTACCTATTCCTCCATTGCTTTATTTATGTTCTCTTGTTTATAACCTTTCTTTAATAAAAATTGTTTTATCTCATCTTTTTCCATAGAAGTAGATTTTTTATAAATGATGTTTTCAGCTGACTTTGTTTCATAATCTTCTAATTCTTCTTTATTTTCATAAATATAATCTTCCACATCATTTTTGCTTAATCCTTTTGCTAGAAGCTTATATTTCATTTCTCTTATTGATAAATTTTTTAAAGCCATGAAATTATTTACAGTTTTTCTTATATATTCTTTATCATCTATATATCCTGCTTCTTTTAAATATTCTATAATATCATCTAACATATTTTCTTCTATAGTTTTTTCAAATTTAATTCTTATCTCATGTTCAGTTCTTTTCTTATATAGAATATATCTTAATACTCTTGTTTTCTCTCTATCAAATTCTTCTACTGTATACATATTTTTCCTCTTTCTTTCTTAAAATTCAATAAATTTATATACTGCTTCTGCAAATCCTCCATCTTTTACTGACCTTTTTGTTACATATGAAGCTTTTTTAGCAACTTCTTCATAACTTCCACCTATCGCTACTCCAATTCCTGCATTTTCAATCATATCTATATCGTTTATATTATCTCCTATTGCCATAATTTCATCTTTTTCTATATTTAAATAATTACATAACTTTTTTAATGAATTATATTTATTAATACTTTTAGGCACTATATCTAAATATTCATATTCTTCGTTTATTATCTTATCTTTATATTCATTGTACTTTTTTATCTGCATAACATCTAAATTTTGATTTTGTAATACTTTTTGTTTTATTGCACTTAAGTCACTTCTTCCTGATATTATTAATTTTAATACACTTGGACTATTCAACTTAACATACTGTTTCAAATTATCTACTATATCAAAATCAATAGTTTCCTTGTATAATTTATAATTCCTATATGCCATATACTTTAAATTTCCTTGAGATATAATCCTACTGTCTGTATAAATATGTACATACAAATTATTTTCGTTTGCTATATCAATACAAGTTTCTATATCTTCCTTTTCTAAAGCATTTCTTACAATTTCTTCTCCAGTTTTTAGATTGATTATTTGTGTACCATTTCCAAATACTCCATAATTTGCATTTATCTGTTTACATAGATCTTTTATCATAAAGTAAGTCTTTCCTGTGCACAATGCAAAATTTATGTTCTTGCTATTTAATTTTCTTATAGCCTCTATGTTATATGGTGCTATTTTATTATCTTTATCGATTATAGTCCCATCTATATCACTTGCAAGTAGCTTTATCATAATAACCTCTTTATTTAAGTATTTTTTACTATTTTACTATAACTTACCTAAAATATCAAGCAAGGGAAAAATAAAAAAATTTCAAATTTTTTTAAAAAAACTATTACACGAAATAAAAAAACATGTTACAATAAATGATGGTGAATAAATAAACCATAGAGTTTATTAGTAAAAAATGAAAAGAAAGGAGGAATTATTATGCCAACAAATAAAAAAGAAGGTATCGTATTTGGTATTTGCATGTGCGTAATCATGGTATTTTTCATGGGGTTATTAAACATTTCTATTCACTTAGGAGGCTTTAATTTAAACTCTATTAAAACAGCCGTTATTGCATTCCCAGTAACTTTAGTTATAGCATACATTTTAGAAACATTTATTATAGGAAAAATTAATCACATCTTACTTGCAAAATTCGTAGGAAAAGATGATAGTAAAAATTCATATATATTATTTAACTGTTTCTTTATTGTTACAATGATGTCTCTTGTTATGACTATAATTGGAGGACTTCTTGGTGGCGATAATTTACAAACAATATTTACAGAATTCTTTATTAGATGGCCTAGAAACTTCTGTGCAGCATTTTTCTTAAATATTTTAGTTGCTGGACCAATTAGTAGATTCGTTTTAAAACTTATGCAAAACCATTCTCAAGAAGTGCCTGCTACAGAAACTGTTAATGAAGAAGAAATATAAACAAAAATACACTTATATTAATTTTAATAAGTGTATTTTTTCTTTTTATTCATTATTTCTTATTATTCTTCGTCATCATCGTCTTCTTTGCTTGGTAGGTCTTCACCTAAACTTTGTTCAAAAGCTTTAGCAAAGTTGTCTCTAACTTTACCTTCAATTTCATCTAACATTTCAGGATTTTCTTTTAGATATTTTTTAACATTTTCTCTACCTTGTCCGATTCTTTCTCCATTATAGCTAAACCATGAACCTGCCTTTTCAACAATATCAAGGTTAACTGCCATATCCAAAATATTTCCTTCTTTAGAAATACCTTGTCCATAAACTATATCGAATTCTGCCTCTCTAAATGGTGGAGCAACTTTATTTTTAACTACTTTAACACGAACTCTATTTCCTTTAATTTCTCCATCTTGTTTAATATTTTCTATTCTTCTTATATC
>CALXXB010000059.1 GCA_944392525.1 uncultured Clostridia bacterium
CTTGATTTAATTCCTTCGATTGCTTGAGGTTCGTATTCTTTTCTCATTTCTTCTTCAGTTTTACCTAACATTTTTAGGTATTGATCTAATTTTAATCCTTGATATGATAGACGTTGTTTAAAATCATTTAACATTCTATCAACTTCTGTTTCTACCATTCCTGAAGGTATATCTACTTTTACATTTTCGCAAAGAGCTTTAACTACAGCTTCTTCTGTTTCATATTTTTCTTTATCAGCATTTTGTTTTTCTAATTTTGTTTTTATATCTGCTTTTAGTTCGTCTAATGTATCAAATTCACTTACATCTTTTGCGAACTCATCATCTAATTTTGGTAATTCTTTCTTCTTGATTTCATGTAATTTTACTTTAAATGTTGCATCTTTTCCAGCTAATTCTTTTGAGAAATATTCATCTGGGAATTTAACATTTACATCTTTTTCTTCATCTATTTTCATTCCAACAATTTGGTCTTCAAATCCTGGAATAAATGTATTGCTTCCTAATTCTATATCATAGTTTTTAGCTTTTCCACCTTCAAAAGCTTTATCATCTACGAATCCTTCAAAATCTATAGTTGCAATATCACCTTTTTCTACAGCTCTATCATCAACTGATATTAATCTGCTGTTGTGTTCTTGCATATGTCCTAATTCATGATTTATATCTTCGTCTGATACATTATACTCAATTTTTGGAATTTCTATACCTTTATATTTTCCAAGTTCAGCTTCTGGTTTTGTTTGCATAACTACTGTGAATATTAAATCTTTTCCTTTTTCAATTTGTTTAATATCTACTTCTGGTCTAGAAACAACTTCTACTTTATTTTCGCTAACAGCTTCTTCTAAAGCATCTTGAGCTACTTCATTAAAAGCATCCTCATAGAAAATTTCTTTTCCATAATATTTTTCTACTATTTGCATTGGTGCTTTACCTTTTCTAAACCCTGGTATATTAAAATATTTAGCACTTTTAAAATATACTTTCTTTATAGCTTCATCAAATTTTTCAGCTTCTACTGTTATTTCAAATTTTACTTCATTTGCGTTTTCTGTTTTTTCTAATTTACATTTCATTTCCTTCAACCCTTTCTTTTTTCCTATAGCCTAATTATTATACCACATTTTTCCTAATTTGCAAGGAATTTTTTATAATTTTCGAAAAATACTTGTTTTTTTTTTGATTTTATGATAAACTTGTTAACAGTCAATTTATTTATGAAAATTTAGGAGGTGCAATATATAATGGCAAGATGTGAAATATGTGATAAACAACCTAGTCATGGAAAGCAACTTAGCATTACTCGTTCTCATATAAGTAAAAGATCACCACGTACTTGGAAACCAAACTTAAGAACTGTTAAAGCTGAAATAAATGGTGAAGTTAAAAGAATTCATGTATGTGCTAAATGTTTAAAAAATGGAAAAGTAAAAAGAGCTTAATTTAAAAAGCTCTTTTTATTTTTTTATTTTATTCTAAATATAAATTTTACAAAACCTCTTAAAAATTTAGGTACTTTTTTTACTACAATAGTCATATGTATCCCTCCTATCTTTTTTCTTTAACAAGCTAGCCACATTAAACCAACACAAACCACAGTTAGAGCAATTATAAACAACCATCCACTTAAAGGAAGCAACAAAACAAGTAATATTCCTAATCCTAACCCTATTAAGCATACAGCTAAAGTTTTTTTCAAGAAACGACCCATGTTTAATTCCTCCCTTTGTTTTTGTATATCTTATGATTTTTTTATTTTATTTGTTACTTATTTCATTTTTATTATTCTATTTGACGAATTTTGTTTTTTCTTGTAGAATACTAGAAAAAAATATAAATATATAAATAAGGTGATATAAATGAAAAAACAAGATGCAAGAGAATTAGTTAACTTACTAAAGAAGGCATATCCAGACGCTACTTGTAGCTTAGACTTTAAAACTCCATTTCAATTAGTTGTCGCTGTTATGCTTTCCGCACAATGTACAGATGAAAGAGTTAACAAAACAACACCAGAACTTTTTTCTAGGTGTAAGACTATTGAAGATTTTGCAAATATTGATATTAATGAATTAGAAAAAATCATTCATCCTTGTGGATTTTATAGAAATAAAGCCAAAAATATTAAACTATGTGCAAAACAAGTTTTAGAAAATTTTGGAGGTCAAGTTCCTCATACTATGGAAGAGCTAACAAGTTTAGCTGGTGTTGGAAGAAAAAGTGCTAATGTTATTCTACTTGAAGTGTTTGGATTAGCTCAAGGAATTGCGGTTGATACACATGCTAAAAGAATTTCTAATTTAGTCGGCTTATCTAATAATAAAGAACCTGAAAAAATTGAGCAAGATTTAATAAAAATTTTTCCAAAAGATACTTTAAAAGATATAAACCATCTTTTTGTTTGGCATGGTAGAAACACTTGCATTGCAAGACATCCAAAATGTGAATCATGTCCAATAAAAAAATTTTGTAATTATTATTTATCATTGACAAAATCGTAATAAAGTTATATAGTTTTTACATATTATTAAATAAAATTTAGGAGGGATTTTTTATGTTTAAAAACAAACTAAAGATAATTGCTTTACTTATGGTAATTATTTTAACTCTTATGATTCCTATTGTAAGAGCTGAAGACAACGAGGCAGATGGCCAAACAACAGAAGAACAAGTAGTCCAAGGAGCTGAAGAACAAGCTAATCAAAATGCTGTTAATGAAGAAAATTACAAACAAGGTGATGTATACTTAACAGGAGATGAGGTAACAATTGATTATATTGTAGATGGAAACTTATTTGTTTTTGCAAATACAGTTAACATCAATTCTCAAATAGGTGGAGATGTTTTTATTGTTGCTAACAATGTTTTCATTAACGAAGGAGGTTATATTTTTAGTAACTTATTTGCTCTTTCATCAAATCTTAATATAAATGGTGTAGTCTATGACTTATATGCATATTCAAATAGTGTTAATATTAATGGTTATATATATCGCGATGTAAGAGTTGCTACAAATGATTTTAATCTTTCTGGAACAATAGGCAGAAATGCTTATTTAGATGTTAACAATATAAATATTTCAACTGCATCTACAGATGAAGAAGGAAATACTCTTACTTCTCAAGGATCTATATATGGTAATTTAAACTATTCTTCAAGCCAAGAACTAACTATTCCAGAAGGAACAATTACTGGAGACACTAATTATACTCAAACAACAGATTCATCAACATCTGTTCAGTCATATATTCTTTCACTTGGAAGATTTTTAGTAACTGTTATTATTATATGGCTTTTATGTTTGTGGTTTGCACCAAAATTCTTAGATCGTACTAATTATATACTTTCTAAAAAATTACCATCAACTATTGGTTTAGGAGTTTTAACACCTATTGTTTTGGTAATAGTCTCTGTAATTTTATTATTACTAAAAATAACTTCAACAATTGCAAGTCTTGGATTAGTTATACTATTTACAGTTTGCATAATTAGCTCTGCTATATTTGTAATTGCTATTAATAATTTAATTTGTCAAAGACTAAAAATTGAAAAAACAATTGGTAACTTAGGTACTTTAATTTTAACAGCTGCTATTATATGGTTACTTGCTTTAATTCCTGCTGTCGGCGGAGTTATAAGTATAATTGTAACTTTACTTGGTCTTGGAATTTTAGTTAATGGAATTTTATTATCTAGAAAAAATATAGATCCATCAGAAAAAAAATCTAAAAAAGATAATAAAGCTGTAAAAGGTCAAAAATCTAAAAAAGAAAAAAGATAATATAAATAAGAAAACACTTAAAGTTTAAAACTTTAAGTGTTTTCTTTATTCTTTTTTTAATTCGTCTATAATTACTTTATAATCTTTTGCCATTAGTATTGCTGTCCCTGAAACTAATATATTTGCTCCTGCTTCTTTAACACTCTTCACTGTTGCTAAATTTATTCCTCCATCTGCTTCTATATCTATTTCTATATTATTCTCTTCTATATAGTTCTTTAATTGCTTTATCTTTTCAAGAGTTCCATTTATTAAAGTTTGTCCACCTTTACCTGGTTCTACGGTCATAACTAAACACATGTGAATATATGGTAAAAATTCATATACTTCTTCCACTCTTGTATCAGGTTTTATAGCTAAACCTACTTTACAATTATTTTCTTTTATATATTTTATTAAATCATATACTTCTTGTTTATCTTTGCAAGCTTCTAGATGAAATGTTATTATATTAGGTCCCACTGCTAAAAAATCATTTACTGCTTGTTTTACATTCTCGACCATTAAATGTACATCTAATGGTAAATTAGATATTCTTCTTATATATGAGCTATATTCAAACATTTTATCATAAGTATTTTTCTCAACAAATTTTCCATCCATTACATCTATATGAAAATAATCTGTTTTTCCTACTTCTAATGCAAAAATTGTTTTATTTTCTTCTCCTTTTTTTACAGAAAGTATTGATGTTGATATCTCTACCATTTTTTTCTTTCCTCCTTTTGTTTTAATTCTTGATAAATTTTGCAAAATCTATCATATCTTTCCTGCTCTATTTTTCCTTCCTTTATAGCATTTTTTATTCCACAATTTTCTTCTTTTATATGAGTACAACCTACAAATTCACAATCTGAAATATATTCTCTAAACTCTTTAAAATAAGATGCTAAATCTTTGCTTTCTATTTCTGAAATATCAAATGTTGAAAATCCTGGTGTATCTGCAATATACGTTCCTTCATCTATTTCATATAGCTTAGTAGATGTAGTTGTATTTTTCCCTCTTCTACTTTTTTTACTTATCTCTCCTTCTTGTGTCATATCTTTTCCAAATATTGCATTAATTAAAGTAGATTTTCCAACTCCCGAATTACCTGAAAAAGCATTTGTATTACCATAAAGTTCTTTTCTTAATTTATCTATTCCTTTTCCTCCTTTTGCTTCTGTTTCTAAAACTTTATATCCAACTTTCTCATAAACTCTTTTTATTTCTTTAAAACTTTTATCTTTATCTAAATCTATTTTATTTAATACAATTAATGCCTCTATTCCTAAAAATTCTGCAAATGCTAATTGTTTATCAAGCATAAGTAAATCTGGTTTAGGATGCTTACTAGACACTACTAAAACTATTTTACTAATATTGGCTAGTTTAGGTCTTTTTATATAAACTTTCCTATCTAATATTTTATCTATACTAACTCTATCCTTTTCTTTATCTTCTTTAACTACTTCACATTCTACAAAATCTCCAACAACAGGAGTTATATCATCTTTCTTAAATTTACCTCTAGCATTTGCCTCATATACAACATTATCTTCTGCTTTAACTCTATATAAGTTAGAAATATTTTCAATTATAATTCCTCTCATAAATACCTCCATGTCGCATTTGGGACGTTTCCTATGCGTAAAATTTTTCGCATCTGGGACACATCTTGCTTTTATTATATATGAAAAAAGTTCAATTAGCAAATACTAATTGAACTTTTTATTTATTAATTAAATGTTATAGAATCTTGAGATCCGTATACTACATCTTTTGAAGATCTATATATCTCTCCTTCGTTTGGATCTGTTATTGTTACTGTTACTGTTACTGTTTCTCCTTCTTTTCCTGAAAGTGTTACATCAGAATAGTTTGAATTATTTTTATCTATTCCTGTTCTTCTTTCATTATTTACTGTAATATTTACTGTTTTACTTGCTGAGTTTTCTTCATCTTCTGAAGCTGTATATCCTCCTGTAATTTTCTTAACATCTATATTAACCTTCAATGTTTTTGTTTCTGCGACTTGATTTACTGTAATTGTTATTGTTGTTCCTTCATCTACAACTTTATTTGCATCTATACTTTGTGCTGTAACCTTTCCATTATTAGATGTTGCATTTTGATATGTCACATTAACTTTTAATCCTAACCTTTCCAAATTAGATTTAGCTGTTGCTTCATCTTGACCAATTACACTAATTACAGTCACTTGTTTAATTCCTGTTCCTGTACTTACATGTATCTTTACAGTATCTCCTGCAAAAGCCTCAGAATCTGGATCTGTCTCTTGACTAATTACATATCCTTCTTCTACTGTTTTACTTGTCTCTTCGACTACTTCTGCAACTAAGTTTGCATCTTCTAACATCTTAATTGCTTCTTCTCTTTCTTTACCTTCTACGTTAGGTACTGTTGTCTTCTCTTGCCCTTTACTTATTATAACTTGTATTGTACTTCCTTGTTTTACTTTTCTATCTCCCGGTGTCGTTGTAAAATCGCCTAAGTCATCTTCTGCTTTTTGTGATATTACATAACCTTCTGGAACATCCTTATTATATTCCTCTTTTGCTACTTCAAATACTAATTTTGCATCTTCTACTTCTTGCTGTGCCTCTTCTCTAGATAAACCAACAACGTTTGGCATATCTACTTCTGGCGGATTTGTTATATTTAAAGCAAGTATTGTTCCACCTAAACTTAATGCAAACAACAATACTAGTCCAATAAATATGCTTAATTTTTTATGTCTTTTCATGAAAGCTTTAAATTTTCCATCTTTCTTTCCGCTTTTTCCTTCGTCTTCGTTGCTTCCTCTTGAATTGTTATACATTTCTGTATGTAACACTTGAGTCTTAGCAGTTGGATCATATTCTGAATCATCTACAAAATCTCCATTAGGATTTTTTAATGATTTTCTTAAATCATCTAACATCTCTGTCGCCGTTTGATATCTTAAAGTTGTATCCTTTTGTAATGCTTTCATAATAATTTTATTTACAGCCATTGGTACATTAGGATTTACATTTATTGGTTCTTCTGGTTTTTCTTGCATATGTTTTAATGCAACAGATACTGGTGTATCAGCATCAAAAGGAACTCTTCCTGTTACCATTTCATATAAAACAACACCTAAAGAATATAAATCAGATTTTGCATCTGTAAATCCTCCTCTAGCATGTTCTGGTGAAAAATAATGTACTGATCCTATTGTCGTTCCAAATGCTGTAATTGTTGAGTTTGAAACTGCTTTTGCTATACCGAAATCTGTTACTTTTGCAATTCCATCTTCTGTTATTATTATATTATGTGGTTTTATATCTCTATGGATAATATTATTTCTATGTGCTGTTTCTAATGCAGAAGCTATTTGTATAGCTACATTCACCGACCATTTCCAAGGAAGTGGTCCTTTTTCCTCTAATATTATTTCTTTTAATGTTTTTCCTTGTATTAATTCCATTAC
>CALXXB010000060.1 GCA_944392525.1 uncultured Clostridia bacterium
AGGTGGAAACTTAAATACCAAACTTCTTAAACGGATGAAATTCTTTCATCCTCGAAGCCAACTACCTTTAGGTGGTTGGTAGTTCACCTTTGTCCTTAATATGTTATAATGTGCAATATGAAAAGGTAAGGTGATTATATGTTAGATGATATTATTGATAATTTAAAAGATGATATTGTAAAAACTACTCAGGAATTAATAAGGATTCCAAGTGTATATCAAGAATCAGATGATGAGAAAATACCATTTGGTGAAAATGTAAATTCTGCTTTGGAATATATGTTAGATTTAGGTAAAAAATTAGGATTTAGAACTAAAAACATTGATGGTTATTGTGGATACATAGAATTTGGTGAAGGTAATGAACTTCTTGGTATTATTGGTCATTTAGATGTAGTACCTGAAGGTAGTGATTGGACTTATCCACCTTTTTCCGGAACTATATCAGATGGAAAAATCTTTGGTAGAGGTGCAATTGATGATAAAGGGCCAGTAGCCTCTAGCCTTTACGCTATGAAAGCTGTTATGGATAATTGCAAACTAAATAAAAGAGTTCGTTTAATAATTGGACTTAATGAGGAAAATGATTGGGAATGTATTGAACATTATAAAGAAGTTGAAGAATTGCCTACTGTTGGTTTTAGTCCAGATGCTGATTTTCCTTGTATATATGCTGAAAAATCTATTCTAAGTTGCTATATTAAAGAAGATTATAAAAATATTTCTGACAAAATTAAAATTAAGGAAATAGATTGTAATAACAATGCTCTTAATGTTGTTCCTAAATTTTGTAGTTTAATCTTAGAAATAAACGAACAAGAACTTAATATTAATGATTTAATAAAAACTTTAAAACAATTTATTAAAGAAAATAATTTTGAGATTGACATTTATAAATTAAGTAAAACGGAAGTAAAACTAACTTCATATGGCGTTCAGTCTCATGCTGCTCACCCTGATTTCGGTGTAAATGCTATTTCTAGATTGTTACTTATTTTATCTTTAACCTTTAAAGAATTTAATTGTAATTTAGAATTATTAGATTTCTTTAACAAATATATTAATACAGAATATAATGGAACTTCTCTTGGAATTGCTTGTGAAGACGAATCAGGCACACTTACTTTAAATGTCGGTGATTTTTCTTTAGCAAATGATACATTAAAATTAGGGATGAATTTAAGAATACCTATTAATAAACCAATCTCTGAAATTGAAGAAACTTTTCAAAATTTATGTAAGAATTATTCTTCTTTAAATTTTGAAACTACATCTACCGAAGACTTCTTATATGTTCCAAAAGATGATAAACTAGTACAAACTTTATGTAGAATCTTTAATGAAGAAACAAATTCAAACGCAGAGCCTATTGCTATTGGTGGAGCAACATATGCACGTGCCTTTAAAAACTGCATTTCATTTGGTCCAAACTTCCCTGGTCATAAAGATATGTGTCATCAAACTGATGAGTTTATTGAAATTGATAATTTAATTCTTGCTTGTAAAATTTATGCCAAAGCAATCATAGAATTAGGAAAATAAACACAAGAAAAACCAGTTATTTGCTAACTGGTTCTTTTTGTTTTATATATACAGTATCTCTACTGCTTATTATATAAATTTCCCCGCCTTAGCCGTAATGCTTTTAATTTTTAAGGACCTGCTCCTAAAAACAGGTGGGTGCCTACCTAAATACTCCTGGGCTTCTTACTATATACTGTAAGCATGCACGCCATACCTAGAGATTGGCCCCTCTTAATGTGTGTTGGTTCTAAAAATTAAGTCTACACGTACTACGCAGGGTTATATTCTTTATTAGTACTATCTCTTTAAGTTGTTTTTATTTTAGCATAATCAATAAATAATATCAAATGTAAATTTTCCCTTAAAAACTTATCTATTATTTATTATATATGATTACCTTCTTTTTTTGAATTTATTCTCTCTTAATCAAGCTTTTTTAATACTTGATTTTTTTATTCTTTTATGGTAGAATTAACTAAGTTCGTGAGGAGTAGAAAAGACATTTTTCTACTTCTTTTTTTCTTTACATTACGAATAATAATATACAGAAAAATTGTAATAAACTTCCTAGTAATATAAATAAATGAAATACTGAATGCATATATTTATGTTTTTTTCCTATTCCATATAAAATAGCTCCTACTGTATATGCTATTCCCCCTAATAGTAATAATACAAACCCAGCTGTTCCTAAAAGTTTAGGTAATAATCCAATTTTAAATACTATACACCATCCCATAAGCAAATAGCATATCATTGAAAATACTTTGAATTTTTTTATATCAATTGAATTTAATACAATCCCAAGTATCGCAACTGCCCAAATCACACCAAATATTACCCATCCAGATGCCGTGTCATATTCACGAATAGTACATAGTGCAAAAGGTGTATATGAACCTGCAATCAATAAAAATATTGAGCAATGATCTAATACTTGAAATACTCTTTTTGAATATCTTTTAGGACTTAATCCATGATATATACTAGACATAGTATATAGTATTATCATTGTAACACCATATATTGCTCCACTTACAACCCCATATACATTTCCATGTATTGCAGCAAAAACAACGCATAAAACTGTCGCAACAATCCCAAGTACCGCTCCTACTATATGTGAAGTCATATTAAATATTTCTTCACCTTTTGTATATTTGGGCAATATTCTATCTCTTAATTTTACTCTTTCCATATAAAACCTCTTTATACTTTTTTGAAATTATATCATTTATATTCTAATAAGTAAAGAAATTTTTATCTAAAAGGAGAACTGTTTAACACAGCTCTCCTTCTAGATTAGGCAAATTTATCCTATTTTCTTTCTGGTCTCCTTAATATCGACTTTAATCCTTACTAGAGCAAGAATCTGCTTTTCAGCTTCTTGCATTTCACCATTAGCATACACTAACGTCTCATTCGTAAGAATGCCATCTTCAAGACAGTCAACACCAAAAGCTAAATCTTCGCCTTTAATTCTAGAAGAAGTCGAAGCTAACCAATACGACCCTCTAATTTTAGAAACAACCTGTTGATCATCAAAAATCACTGTATTACTTCTGTATATTCTCTTAATCAAGACACTGCTTTCTTCAAGACCATATGGTGGATTTTTGTATTCCACTTTGAAGTCTTTTCTGTTAACTGCTCGTGCACTCATTCCTTTTGCTTTAAAAGCCTTTGAGCAAAAAGAATTCAAAATGTTAGTTGCACATTGTAAGCCTCTTTCTCCATTAAGGATTATGGAACTTCTCTTTCCAAGCCCAACAGCATACAGGAGTACAATATGCCCTGTATAAGTTCTTTCAAATCCCAAAGGATACCCCAGCAGATTTCCTCCTGTTGAAATAGTTTGGACTTTTGCACCATTGTTAGAAGCACGGACATCTACGCTTATTTTAGGAATATAGATGTCAATTTCACTTCCAACAGTAATCCATCCAAGGGAAGTCATAAGTCTAATCGGGTCCGACATTTTCTTTCCTTTCTCATAGAATTCTCTACAAAAAAAATCTTCTGCTAGAACGATATTGCCTTACCAAAATATTATATAATCATTTACATAATAAGTCAACTCTTTATTTCTTTCGATAACTTGTTTATCGCTTTAGTTTCTATTCTAGATACATATGAACGAGATATTCCCATCATATTTGCAATTTCATTTTGTGTTTTAGGCTTTTTACCACCTAATCCAAATCTCAATTCAAGTATTGTCTTTTCTCTATCTTTTAAAACAGATTTCATTTTTTGATATAGTAATTTTACTTTCATCTTTATATCTACTTCATCTTCTATATTTCTCTCATTATTTTCTAATACTTCTTGAAGAGTTACTACATTATCATCTTTATCTTTCCCTATCGGCTCATTTAAATACACCTCTGCTCCTAATTTTTTATTAGCTCTTAAAAACATTAGTATTTCGTTATCCACGCATCTTGCAACATATGTAGAAAGCCTTGTTTTTTTCTCAGGGTTAAAACTGTTTATTCCCTTTATTAATCCTATTGTTCCTATTGAAATTAAATCATCTTGGTCTACTTTTGAAGTAGCATATTTTTTAGCAACATGTGCTACTAATCTTAAGTTTCTTTCTATTAAAATATTTCTTGCTTCATCATCTCCTTTTGCCATTTGCTCTAAATAATTTTTTTCTTCTTCTCCGAGAAAGTGGTTCTGGAAATAATGTTCCTCCTTGAATATATCCGAACAGCAAACACAGCTGTTTTTAGAAATTCAAAAAAACTAAAAATTCCTGTAATTCCAAGTGCTGATAACATAAATGCACCTCCAAATTCTTAACTATTGTCATTATATGAGCAAAAAAAAATAAAGTGCCTGACCTTATAAAATTATTATTTATAGAATTTTTTAGGAACTTTTCTAATAAGTTTTATAGAGGTGTTTTATATGACATTTTTATTAAATTGTGCTAAAGGAATATTAATCGGTAGTGGTGCAATTCTTCCAGGAATCAGTAGTGGTGTTCTTTGTATTATATTTGGTATCTATGAAAAGTTATTAGACAGTATTATACATTTTTTTAAAGATATTAAAGCAAATATAAAATTCTTACTTCCTATTGCTATCGGAGTTGCAATTGGCGTTTTAATTTTTAGTAATTTCTTAAACTATTTTTTAATTAATTTTCCTATACAAACAAAGTCTATTTTTATAGGATTAATTTTAGGAAGTGTTCCTTCTTTAATAAAAGAATCTAATAAAAAATCTGAATTTAAACCTGTTTTTTTACTATACACCTTAGTCGCATTTTTATTTGGTATCTTATTAGTTGTTTTAGAAAATTATATTCCAAATACTCAAGCAACTTCTACCTTTAACTTCTTCTACTTAATAATATCAGGATTTATTATGTCTGTTGGAATAATAGTTCCTGGAGTTAGTAGTACTATTATTTTAATGCTTATGGGAGTTTATAATGTTTATTTATCTTCTATTTCTACATTATATTTTCCAGTGTTAATTCCTATGGGAATAGGTTTAATTTTTGGTTGCTTTCTTGTCATGAAATTAACGAATTTTTTACTAAATAATTTTTACGAGAAGACATTTTATTCAATTATAGGCTTTTCTCTAGGCTCTATTTTAGTACTTATGCCTGATATTTCTTTTGATATAACTGGCATCATTTCTATTCTTTGCATCTTTCTTGGCTTTTTACTTTTTTCTTTATTTGGTAAAAAATAATATTATACTAATTAAAAAAGGTATAATAACTGTAGTTACTATACCTTTCAATTAATATTATACTTTATTTTTTTCTTCTTATTATCCAATCTTTTTTACATTTTATTGGTAGATGCATTTTTACTTTTTGTCCTTTTACTCCTGGACTTATTTCATTTATTTCTTCATCTGTTTCGTAATTAAATAGTTTTTCAATTTTAAATTCATATGGTTCTATTTTATTTGGAACTATTATTTCTAATGTATCTCCAACATTTAATTTATTCTTTATTTCTATTGTAGAAATATTTTCATCATACTCTACAACTTTTCCTCCAAATTCATAATCCTCATTATATTGTCTTCCTTTGTATTCTTGGATATCTTTATTATTTCTATCATTAAAATAAAATGTTGTTAATCCTCTTGTTTTTACTTTATCTAATTCTTTTAGATATTTTTTATAATCATAATTTTCAGGATCTTTTTCATAATCATCTATTGCATTCCTATATGCATTTATTACACTTGCTAGATAATACTCTGTTTTTAATCTTCCTTCTATCTTCATACTGTCTACACCCATATCTATTATTTCTGGTATTTCTTTTATTAAGCATAAATCTTTTGAAGAAAAGATACTTGTTCCATATTTATCTATTTCTATTGGCATTAATTCTCCTGGATTATTTTTTTCTTCTGCATACAAATTATAAGACCATCTACAACTTTGTGCACAATCTCCAAGATTAGCACTTCTACAAGCTAAGAAATCACTTAAGAAACATCTTCCAGAAAAAGCAAAACATATTGCTCCATGTATAAATATTTCTATTTCCATTCCCTCTGGTTTGTTTTTCATTATATATTTTAATTGTTCTTTATTCATTTCTCTTGCCATTATCATTCTTTTAGCACCGTTTTTATACCAGAAATTTGCTGAATGAAGACTTACTATATTTGCTTGTGTGCTTACATTTATCTTTACACTGGGTGCATATTCTTTTAAAATTTCTATTACTCCTCCGTCTGCTGCAATAATTCCATCTGGTTTTAATTCTTCTAATTTTTTTGCCATCTCGATTATTTCTGGATATTTTTCATCCCACGCAAATATATTTAGTGTTACATATACTTTCTTTCCTATGCTATGTGCATATTTTATTGTATTTACTAAATCATCATCTTTCATATCTGCTCTAGTTCTTAATGATAATTCTGATGTTCCACAATATACTGCATCTGCACCATAAAGAAAAGCTATCTTTGCTTTTTCAAATGAACCTGCTGGTGCTAATAATTCTGGTTTTTTCATATCTATTTCTCCTTTTATTATTTTTTTGCAAATTTTGTTATTGCTAAGCCATCTCCGACTTCTAATATCTTTGTATCTAAATTTTCGTCTTCTGTGGTTTCTTTTATATATTCTCTTAAATTTCTTACTGCTGTACGTTGTTTATGCTTATTATAATCACTTAAAACATATCCTTTATATAAAATATTGTCTGCAAATATTATACCATTATCTGCAAGCATTCTAAGAGATTCTTTTAAGAAAAATGGATATTTACCTTTTGCTGCATCAATAAAAATAGCGTCATATTTTCCTTCTAATGTTGGTAATATTTCTACAGCATCACCTTCATAGATATTTATTTTACCTTCTACTTCCGCTCTTTTTATATTTTCTTTTGCCTCTATTACTCTTGTCTGGTCTCTTTCTATTGTATCTATACTTCCATCTTCACTTAAAAATTCTGTAAA
>CALXXB010000061.1 GCA_944392525.1 uncultured Clostridia bacterium
TGGCGTAGGTGAGAGGGTTCGAACCTCCGCGCCGATTGCTCGACCTAGCAGTTTAGCAAACTGCCCCCTTCACCACTTGGGTACACCTACATATTATATTTTTTATAAATAAAAGTTAGATAATTTCTGCTTATATCTAACTTTTTAATTATTTGGCGGAGAGGGTGGGATTCGAACCCACGGTACGCTATTAACGCACGCCAATTTTCAAGACTGGTGCCATAAACCAACTCGACCACCTCTCCGTGTCTTGCGGACAATTAATATCTTAGCACATTTAGACACTAATTGTCAAGACTATTTTCAATTTATTTTAATCTTCTTTTTTTGTCACTTTCAATTGCCCTTTTTATAGCTTCTTGCTCTTCTTCAGAAAGAGTATATTTAGATTTGCCATTTTCTATAGGTTTAGCATATATATTAGACATTTCTCTTGAATAGATTCCATTAAACACAACTCCATTATCATGTTCGTCAAGTAAAGCAAGAGTAAAACTTAAATCACTTCCTGTATCTTGAAAAGCACTATATCTTAATATTCCAACTTTTTGAATACATCCTTCTAAATCTTTATCTAATCCATTAATCTGATTTAAGATATCTGCGTTTTGCTTTTCCACTCTTTCCACTCTATACATATAATTTTCTAAATCTTCTTGTATATCTTTTCCTTCTCCAAGTTTTACCATAAACTTTTTGTATCTTTTATTTAATCCTATGACTTTTCCAAGTAATACAAGAAAAGCCAATAGCAAAATAATTATTATTCCAAATAGTATATATATAACATTATTCATTCCTAAAGATTGTATTAAATTTTCCATGTTATCACCTTTTTCTATTCATTATTGCTTATTAAGCCTAAAATTCTTTCCAAATCATCATTAGATGTATATTCTATAATAATTTTTCCACGTCTTTTTCCTGGATCTAATTTAACTTTAGAACCAAAAAATCCTTGAAATGTATCTTCTATATTCTTATACAAAATATGTCTTCTGTTTTCTTCTTCTTTTGACATTTTAACTTTTGCTTTATTCTCCATTTGTCTTACTGTAGTGCCTCTTTCTAACATGTGAACTGCTGCTATATATTGTTTTTCTGGATCTGTTATTGCAAGTAAGGCTTTACAATGTCCTTCTGTTATCTTTCCCTCTCTTACCATTTCTAATACTCTTGGATCTAGATTTAAAACTCTTGTCCAGTTAGCAATAGTACTCCTAGCTTTTCCTAACTTTTGAGCCACTTCTTCTTGAGACATTCCATAATTATCCATTAATGTTTTTATTCCTGTTGCTTTTTCAATAGGATTTAAATCCTCTCTTTGCATATTTTCTATTAAAGAAATTTCTGCATTAACTTTTTCATCATCTTCTCTTATAATT
The DNA here is from genome assembly GCA_944392525.1 of uncultured Clostridia bacterium. Next base: position 1,386 of record CALXXB010000061.1, read on the forward strand.
GCCGGTATTTCCTTTAAACCTGCAAGTTTAGAAGCTCTCCATCTTCTTTCTCCTGCTACAATACTATAATAATCATCTTTTTTAGTTACAACAATTGGTTGTATTAATCCATATTCTTTGATTGAACTTGCTAATTCTTCTAATGCATCTTGATCAAATCTTTTTCTTGCTTGATCTCTATTTGGTTCAACTTCTGTTATTTTCAAATTTTTTAATGTGTCATTATCACGTGGTTGTTCTTCTTCTGGAACTGGTCCAAATAAAGCATCTAATCCTTTTCCTAAACCTGTCATTTTTGCCATTTTATTTATTCCCCCTTATAATAAATTCTATTCTTGCATATGTTTTGCTTTTTTTTCTTCCTCGTTGTTCTTTAAAAACTCTTTAGCAAATTTTATATAGCTTTTTGCTCCTTTAGAACGAGGATCATATTCAGTAATTGGCATTCCATAACTTGGAGCTTCGCTTAATCTTACATTTCTTGGTATAACTGTTTTATATACTTTATTTTCGAAATATTTTTTTACTTCTTTTACTACTTGATTAGAAAGATTTGTTCTCATATCATACATTGTAAGTAGAGCTCCCTCTATTCTTATAGATTTATTTAGGTGTTTTTTTACTAAATTTATGGTATTCAATAATTGTCCTAATCCTTCTAATGCGAAATATTCACATTGTACTGGTATTAATACACTATCTGATGCTGTAAATGCATTTAATGTAACTAATCCTAAAGAAGGAGGACAATCTATTAAAATATAATCAAACTTTTCTTTGATTATGTCAACTTTTTCTTTTAATCTTTGCTCTCTTGACATCATTGATACAAGCTCTACTTCAGCTCCTGCTAAATCCATGTTTGCAGGGCATACTTTTAAATTCTTTATTATTGTTTTTTGCATTGCATCTTCAAGTTCAGTCTCATTAACAAGTATATCATAAGTAGAAGGTTCAAGATCTTTATCTAGCCCTAATCCACTTGTTGCGTTTCCCTGTGGATCTGCATCTATCAACAATACTTTTTTTCCTCTTTTAGCTAATATGGTTGCTAAATTTACTGTAGTTGTAGTCTTTCCTACGCCACCTTTTTGATTTGCTACTGATATAATTTTACCCAATTTTAATGCCTCCATTTTTAGTTAATATTTATAAATAAGTTTCAACTTTTTCTACACTACAATTGTATATAAAGATAAAAAAAAAGTCAATAAAATTTAAATAATTTCTTGACTTTTTTCTAACATTTTATTTTGTCTTTTTTATTCTTTTTATACAATAGGCTCTTTAGCTGGAGTTCCTGGTTTCCTTGGAAATTTTCCTGGTGTTTCTTTTACTTTTTTTATTACCACTATACTTCTTCCTAAATCACTTTGAGGTAAATTAAACACATCTTTATTCACAACTTTTCCACCTAATGTTGTAATTGCCTTTTTAGCCATACTTATTTCTTCATCAATCTCTGCACTTTTCATGCAAATACACTTACCTCCAATTTTAGCAAAAGGTAATAAATATTCAGATAAAGTAGCAAGATTAGCAACAGCTCTTGATGTAGCTATATCAAATTGTTCTCTATACTTTTTATTTCTTCCTAACTCCTCTGCTCTTGCATGTATTGTTTCTATATTATTCAATTTTAAAGTACCTATCACTTCATTTAGAAAGTTCAATCTTTTATTTAATGAATCTGCAAGAACAATTTTTAAGTCATTTCTATATATCTTTAAAGGTACACCGGGAAATCCTGCTCCTGTTCCCATATCTATTAACTTAGAATTACCTTCTATATAATTAGCAATAGTTAAACAATCAACAAAATGTTTAAGAATTATTTCTTCTGGCTTTGTTATTGCTGTTAAATTTATTTTTTCATTCCAGTCAATTAATAAATTCATATAAGTATAAAATTTTTCTATTTGTTCTCCGTTCAACTTTATATTTAAATCATTTAAATAATTACTAAATATTTCATTAAATTCTTTAATATCCATTATTTATTTTTTCCTTCCTCTTTTCGTTGTTGTAAATAAACAAGTAAAACAGATACATCTGCAGGAGAAACTCCTGATATTCTTGATGCCTGTCCAATAGAACGTGGCTTAAATTTATTTAGTTTTTGTCTTCCTTCTAAACTAATTCCCTTTAATGTCTCATAGTCTATGTCTTCTGGTAGCAATTTTGTTTCCATTTTTTTAAATTTTTCTACTTGTGCTTCTTGTAATTTAATATATCCTTCATATTTTATTTGTATTTCTACCTCTTCTTTTTCTTGTCTTGAAAGTTCTGGTCTTTCTGGATCTATTTCTTCTAGCATTTCATATGTCAATTCCGTACGTTTTAGTAATTCACTCATCTTTGTACCATTAGTTAATATAGATGTACCAGCTTTTTCTAGTAATTTATTTACATTTTCTTCTGGTTTTACCACCAATTTTTTCAATCTTTCAACTTCTTTTTCAATATTTTCTTTTTTCTTCAAAAATTTTTCATATCTTTCATCAGATATTAATCCTACTTCATGTCCTATAGGAGTTAATCTTAAATCTGCATTATCCTGTCTTAAAAGAAGTCTGTATTCGGCTCTAGAAGTCATCATTCTATATGGTTCATTTGTTCCTTTAGTAACAATATCATCTATAAGTACCCCTATATATGCTTGACTTCTATCTAATATTACTGGTTCTTTATTATCTAACTTTCTTGCAGCATTTATTCCAGCTATTAAGCCTTGGCAAGCAGCTTCTTCGTATCCAGAAGTTCCATTTATTTGTCCTGCCATAAACAAGCCACTAATTCCTTTATATTCTAATGATAGATTTAAGTTGGATGGATCAATACAATCATATTCAATAGCATATGCAGGTCTTGTGAATTCTGCATGTTCTAATCCAGGTATAGTGTGATATAAAGCTATTTGAACGTCCTCTGGTAAAGAAGAACTCATTCCTTGTATATACATTTCCTCAGTATCTAACCCTACAGGCTCAACAAACGCTTGATGTCTTGGTTTATCACTAAATCTTACTACTTTATCTTCTATAGAAGGACAATATCTAGGTCCTGTACCTTCTATCGCTCCTGCAAATAATGGTGAACGATTTAGATTATTTCTTATTATTTCGTGTGTTTTTTCATTTGTATATGTTAGATAACAATCTACTTGTTTAAAATCTTTTGGTTCATCTTCAAAAGAAAATGCTTCTATACCTTCATCACCCTTTTGAACTTCCATTTTACTAAAATCTATACTTCTTCTATTTATTCTTGCTGGAGTTCCTGTTTTAAATCTTATTAGATTTATTCCTAACTCTTTTAAACAATCAGATAATTTATTTGCTGCTGCTACTCCATCTGGTCCACTTTCTTTAGAATATTCTCCTATAAATATTTTTCCTTTTAAATAAGTTCCTGTTGCAACAATGATTGTTTTAACGGAATATATCGCACCTAAATCTGTTTCTATTCCTTTTACTTTTCCATCTTCTACAAAAATCTTGGTAATCTCAGCTTGTTTTACTTCTAAGTCAACTTGTTTTTCTAATGTGTGTTTCATTTCTGCTTGATATCTCTTTCTATCTGCTTGTGCTCTTAATGAATGTACAGCTGGTCCTTTAGATGTATTTAACATTTTTATTTGTATCATTGTTTTGTCTATGTTTTTTCCCATCTCTCCGCCTAAAGCATCTATTTCTCTTACTAGGTGTCCTTTAGAACTTCCACCTATATGTGGGTTACATGGCATATTAGCAATTGCCTCTAAACTAATAGAAAAGATTAATGTCTTTTTTCCAAGTCTAGCTGAAGCTAGTGCTGCTTCACAACCAGCATGTCCAGCACCTATTACTGCTACATCATATTCTCCTGCAAAATATTCTCCTTTTTTTAGTTCCATTTATATTCTTCCTTTCAAATTCTTTAAAATGTTCCACACTTATCTATCTTATGTTTTCGTTGTAGTTCTAATGTTCCCAAAGTTTTTAATTCCGTGTGAAACAAAAATCATATTTTTATAAGTTGTAGTATAAAAATTAACAAATAAGTTATATTGTAACCAATTTATCTTTCTTTTATCGCTTCAACTTTGTATTATCTATTGCTTTGTCGAATTTTGTCGAATTGATTTGTTAATATTTACTTGTTCTTATTGTTTTATGTTAAATTGTGTTTGTTCATTGTTATTAACTTAATATTTTTATAATATAACAAAATTTAGACATTGTGATTATAATTCTTTTGCTTATAATTTCGCTTCAGAATAAATTTAAATCAATTTTCGTTGTTCTTTGGTAAAATTACTTTTTAAAAATATAAAAACGCTTTATTTTTTATTTTCGTTTATTTTATTTTCCTAAACAAAATTTAGAAAAAATTTCATCAATTATATCATCAGTTACAACTTCCCCTGTAATATTTCCTAAATCCTCCAAAATATCTTTAATAAATATTGATATAATATCTAAAGGCATTTCATCTTTCAAAGTTTCTTTTGCTTTTTTTACACTTTCTATCGCCTTATCTATTAAATTTTTATGTCTTATATTAGTAATAACTACTTCTTGGTCTAAATTTATTTCATTTAAATCGAATAATTTACTTATCTCGTCATAAATGTCTTCAATTCCTGTTTTATTTAAAGCAGAAATCTTAATTATTGAAGAACTTACATTTGTTAATCTTTCATCATTTTCATTAATTTTTTGGTTTAAGTCATTTTTATTTAAAATAATTATTGTCTTTTTATTTTTTATTAAATCTAATATTTCTAAGTCCTCTTTTGTCAAATCCTCTGATGCATCAAAAATTGCAATTACAAGATCTGCCTCTTTTGTCATTTCTCTTGACTTTTCAATTCCTATCTTCTCTACTTCATCTTTTGCATCTCTTATTCCTGCTGTATCAACTAATTTTAAAGGTATACCATTTACAGTTACAAATTCCTCTATTGTATCCCTTGTTGTTCCTTCATACTGTGTTACAATAGCTCTATCTTCTTTTAAAATTGCATTTAAAAGTGAAGATTTACCTGCATTAGGTCTTCCTACTATAACAGTTTTTATCCCCTCTTTTATTATCTTTCCATTATCAAAGCTTTTTTCAAGTTTTTCTAACTTTACTTGAACACTATCTAGCATGTCTGAAATTTGCTTAGTTGTTACATCTGGAGTATCATATTCTGGATAATCTATCGTCACTTCTATATTAACCATTACATCCATTATTTCTTGCTTTATTTCTGCTATTTTCTTAGATAAGAAACCTTCCAATTGCTTTATTCCTGTTTTTGCCTCTCGTTCTGATTTAGCATTTATAACATCTATTACTGACTCTGCTTGTAGTAAATCTATTCTTCCATTTAAAAAAGCTCTTTTCGTGAACTCGCCCGGTTCCGCAAGGTCTGCACCATTTTTCAAGCATAGTTCTAGTATTTTTTTGACTACTATATTTCCACCATGTGAATTTATTTCACACATATTTTCTGTTGTATAACTTTTAGGCTCTTTAAAGTAAGAAACTAATACTTCATC
>CALXXB010000062.1 GCA_944392525.1 uncultured Clostridia bacterium
TTTAAAAGAGGAGAAGATTTTATAACAGCTAAATTAATAGATGAAGCAGGCTTAAAAGGATATTCTGTTGGTGATGCGGAAGTATCAACAAAACATGCAGGTTTTGTAATAAACAAAGGAAATGCAACTGCAAAAGATGTTTTAGAATTAGTAAACAAAGTAAAAGAAGAAGTTTATAAAAAATTCCAAAAGAAAATAGAATTAGAAGTAGAAGTAATAGGCAAATAAGATGTGTCCCAGATGCGAAATTTTTTGCGCAAAGGAAACGTCCCTAAATGCATAAGTAAGGAGTAGGATAATGAAAGGTTTTTTTCAATGGTTTAAATCAAGTAGTAAAATGAAAAGATGGATGTTTTTAATTTTAGTAGGAATAATACTTGCATGTTATGGACTAGCAAGAATATTGGTGATGAAAGAAATATCTTTCGTAGATGTTGGTCAAGTTGTAGCAATATTTGTTGTGGGATTTCTTGCAATTGTTATAGGACTTGTATTTTTGAATAAAAGAACTTTAGAGGTTTTAATTGAAGCAAGTGATGAGAGAATGGAAAATAACAAAAATGTTAATATGAAATCACTTATCTTCAATAAAACTGTTTATGACAAAGGACCAAATATAGTAGTAATTGGTGGAGGAACAGGATTAAATACAGTACTTTCAGGTTTAAAGAATTATACTAATAATTTAACTGCTATAGTTACAGTATCTGACTATGGTGAAGCTGTAACAAATTCTAGAAAAGAGCTACAAACATTACCACTTGATGATGTTAAAGACAGTATTATTTCGTTAGCATCAAAAGAAGGAGAAATTGACAAATTATTTAATTATGAATTTAAAGAAGGAAAATTAAGAGGTTTAAATTTCTCAGACATATATTTCTTAGCAATGAAAGGTGTTAATGGTAATTTTGAAGATTCTATAATAAAAAGTAATGAAGTATTAAATATGATAGGAAAAGTTATTCCTGTTACACTAGATGAAATGAAAATTGTAGCAGAACTTGCAAATGGATATATAGTAGAAGAAAAATCTAGAATACCAGAAGTTGTTGCAGATAAAATAACAAAAATAAATAGAATTACAGTAAGTCCATCAAACTGTAGACCAGCACCAGGAGTTATAGAGGCAATAAAACAAGCAGATTGTATAGTAATAGGACCAGGAAGTTTATATACAAATGTTATACCTAACCTTTTAATAAATGGAGTTGCTAAAGCAATAAAAGAAAGTACAGCAATTAAAGTGTATGTTTGTAATATAATGACAGAGCCAGGACAAACAGATAATTATAGCGTTTCAGACCATATTAATGCAATTATAGAACATTGTGGTACAGGAGTAATTGATTATTGTATTTATGATACAGGAGAGATTATTCCAGAGTTTATAAAAAGATACAACTTAGAAGGTCAAGATTTAGTAGAGCAAGATGTAGATAAGGTAAAAGGAATTAAATTCTTACAGAGAAACTTATCTATGATAAAAGATGAGTTAATAAGACATGACCCAAGTTTGGTTGCTTCTTCAATAATAGAATTAATTTGTGATGATTTAAGATATCAAGATAAACAAAATGACCCACAATATTTAATGCTTAGTAATAAACTAAGAGAAGAAAAAAGAATTAACAAAGTTAAAAAGAAAATGGCTAAGAAGGAGAGAAAAGCAAGCAAAGACGGTAAAGGAAGGCATGAAAGAGAATTTAAGTCAAAGAGTAAATTTAGTAGCAAATATAGAGATAGAATAGTTTCAATAAGAGAGGCGGATAAAAAGGCAAAAGTAAAAGCAGATCAAAGAGTTAAAAACAAAAAAAACAAACAGGAGAGAACTAAAAAATCTCCACAGGAGATAAGAGAAGAAATGCTAAAACAATTAGAACATAGTAAATTAAAAGATAACAAATAGGAGGAAATTATGGAATTTACAAAAGAAAGTTTAAACTTAGAAAACGGACTAGATAAAGAGTGGCTAATTACAAATGGAATAGGAGGATATAGTTCTTCTACAATAATTGGAGCAAATACAAGAAAATATCATGGATTGTTAGTTGCAAGTCTAACACCACCTGCAAGAAGATTTTTAATACTTTCAAAATTAGATGAGAGTATTGAAGTTAGAGGAAAAAAATATGACCTTTATACTAATATTGGAAAAGAATATATATCAAAAGGATTCCAGTATCAAGAAAGCTTTGAAAAGAATATTGTGCCAACTTTTAAATATAAAATAGGTAAGATAGAAATAACTAAAACTATTTGTATGGATTATGGAAAAAACACAGTTGGAATATATTATAAAATCAAAAACGGAGCTTATAAATCTAAATTGACATTAGCACCTGTAATTAATTTTAGAGATTTCCATACTGTAAATACAGATCATGTATTTGATATAAAACAAATTAATAGAGGAAATAAAGTAAGAATATCAGTTGATGGAAATTCATATACTCCTATTTATATAAATTTATCAGAAGGAACATATATACCACATGAGAATGATAGTTTTAATAATATGTTTTACATTGAAGAAGAAAAAAGAGGTTTTGTAGGGGAAGAGAATCATGCAGTGCCTGGAAGATATGAAGTTAATATAAAAGCCAAAGAAGAAAAAGAAATTTCTTTTGTATGTTCATTGGAAGAAAATATCGAAGAAATAGATGTAAAAGATTTAATAGAAAAAGAAGAAAAAAGAGTAAATAAAATATATGAAAATTCCGAACTTGTAAATGGAAAAGCTAAAACTCAAAAAGAGAAAAAAGATAACGAATTAATAAAAACATTCTTATTAGCTACAGATAACTTTGTTGTAAATCGTTACAGCTTCGGACTACATACATTAATTGCAGGATATCCTTGGTTTTTAGATTGGGGAAGAGATGCTTTAATTGCATTTGAAGGTACTTTATTAATAACCAAAAGATATGATTTAGCAAAAGAACTTCTAAAAACAATGACAAGAGATGTTAAATATGGACTAGTACCAAATGGATATTCTGGTTATGATAACAGACCACTTTATAATAGCGTAGATGCTTCTCTTTTATTATTTGAAGCGATACAAAAATATATTGAATATACAAAAGATTATAAATTTATAAAAGAAGAAATGTATGATGTAATGAAAACAATAATTGAACATTATTGTAAAGGAATTGATGTAGATGAAAATAATATCTACTTAGATTCAGATGGTTTAATTGTTTCAGGGACAGAAAACACACAAAATACTTGGATGGATGTAAAATTCCAAGGAAAAGCAGTAACACCTAGAAATGGAAAAGCTGTAGAAGTAAATAGTCTATGGTATAATGCGAATAGAATAATGGCAGATTTAAGTATAAGATTTGGACATCTTTTAATTGCAATGAAATATAAAGAATTAGCAGATAGATGTAAAGCGTCTTTCCAAGAAAAATTTTATAATCCTAAAACAAAATGTTTATATGATGTATTAGGGGATAGTAAAATAAGACCAAACCAATTATTTGCATTAAGTTTAACATATCCAGTTATGGACATAGATTCAGAAGAAACTGAAAATATGATAACAGTAGTAGAAAAGAAACTATTAAATGCATATGGATTAAAGACACTTGCAAAAGGTGAAGAAAACTATGTAGAAGTTTATGAAGGAGACGAAAAACATAGAGATTTAAGTTACCATCAAGGAATAACTTGGCCTTGGCTTTTAGGATTATATTATAATGCTTTGAAAAATATAAAAAATAATACTCAGAGTGAAGAAAAGAAGCAAGAATTAGAGCAAAAAATTAATAAATTGATAGAAAAAACGAAGAAAACTTTTTCTAAAGAAATATATGAAAATGGTTGTATTGGTAGTATTGCAGAACTTTATGATTCAGCAAAACCACAATTACCAAAAGGTGCGATAGCACAATGTTGGAGCGTGGCAGAAATATTCAGAATAATACTTGGTAAGTAATAAAATAGAGGAGATTCTATGGATATATTAAAAGATAAAAATAATAATTATATTAAAGATACAAATCCTTATGAAAGATATGAAAAAATAGATAATAGTATAATTTCATTTTATATGCAATATAATCATTTGAAGAACATTTATAGACAAGGATGGTTGAAAGTAAGAATTGGTCTAGAACACAAAGATAAATGTGAATCTGTTGCAGACCATTCTTTCTCAATGGCCTTACTTGCTCTTACTATGATTGAAAAATATAAACTACCTTATGATACATTAAAGTGTATAAAAATGTGTATAGTACATGAATTAGGAGAAGTATATGTAGGAGACTATACACCATTTGATAAAGTAACTAAAGAAGATAAGCATAATCAAGAAAGAGAAGCAATAAAGAAGATTTTAAATTCTTTAGATTTTGATAATGACTTTTTAGAATTATGGGAAGAGTTTGAAGAAGCAAAAACAGATGAAGCAAAATTTGTAAAGAACTTAGATCAATTAGAATTTATTCTTCAAGCATCAGCATATGGATTAGATGCATCTTGTTTTGAAAGATGTATTAGTAAAATAACAGATGAAAATTGTAAAGAAGTTTTAAATTCATTAATAGATTTAACAAAAGGAAATAAGAAACCAAAAGTAATAGGATAGGATGTAAATGGTTAGTATTGAGAAGTTAGAACAAGAATTAAAACAAGGGAAACTAAATAGTATATACCTTTTATATGGAGAGGAACTTTTTTTGTTAGAAAACAATTTAAATAAGATAAGGAAGTTGTTTGGTGAAACTATAAAAGGGATAAACTTTATTTTAATAGATGATACAAATGTAAAAGAATTAATTCAAGATATCGAAACGCCAGCATTTGGTTATGAAAAAAAATTAATCATTGCAAGAAATACTGGATTATTTAAAAGTGAAGGGAAAAGAAAAAATCAGGAACTAAGTAGATTAAAGGATAAAATAAATGATTATATTAATGAAAATATAGATATAATAAATCAAAGTGTTATATTAGTTTTTGTGGAAGAAGATGCAGATAGTAGATTAAAGTTATTTAAAACCTTAGATAAACATGGAACTGTTTGCAAATTTGATTTCCAAAAACCAATACAAGTAGAAAAGAGAGTTAAAGCTATTTGTAGTGCTTATGAAGTAAAAATAGATGATAGTACACTTAGGTATTTTATAGAAATATGTGGAACAAATATGCAAGATGTGATAAATGAAATTAGAAAACTTATAGAATATGCTGGAAAAGGTGGAATTATCAAAAAAGGAGATGTGGACAGCTTAACAATAAAGAAATTAGAAGCAGTAATATTTGATTTAACAGATAATTTAGGACAGAAGCAAACAACAAAGGCTTTAGAGGTATTAAAGAATTTAATTTATAATAAAGAGCCAATACAAAGAATTTTGGTTATGCTTTATAATCATTTTAAGAAACTTTATTTCTTAAAATTAGCAACAAAATATAATAAAGATATAGTAACTTCCTTAAGCTTAAAACCTAATCAAACTTTTCTTGTTAATAAATATAAAACACAAAGCAAATATTTTACAGAGAAAGAATTAAAAGAGGTTTTGCAAGCTTTAAGAGATTTAGATGTTAATTATAAAAATGGTTTAATAGATTTAGAAGTAGGACTAGAAGCAATTCTTTGTAATTATTGCTCATAAAATAAATTTCCAAAAATGTATAATAAATCACTTAAATGATAAAAATAGTAAAAAGAAATTTTATCATTTGGGTGATTTTTATGTTTAAAAGAAACTATGAAAATATAGAAAATAAAAGCTTAAAGAATAGTAAAAAAACAAAAACAAATAGAACAAAAGAAAAAACTCTGTATAGAAAAAGCATAAAAGTTAGTTTAGTAGTAACATTTATAATTTTATTATTTTCAACTGTTATCTTTATATATTTTACAAATAGTAATGAAGTACAAGCTTTATCTAAGTATGGTTCGAGAGGGAATGAAGTAAGACAAATACAAGAAAAACTTAAAAGATGGGGCTATTATAATGGTAATGTGGATGGTATATTTGGTAGTCAGACTTTAGAAGCGGTTAAATATTTCCAAAGAAAAAATGGATTAACAGTAGATGGTATAGCAGGGCCAGCAACTTTAAAGGCAATGGGGATTTATAGTTCTAGTTCTTCATCGTCTTCGTCATCGAGTAATTCAAGTGATTTGAATTTACTTTCTAGAATAATTTATGGAGAAGCAAGAGGAGAACCTTACACTGGACAAGTTGCAGTAGGAGCTGTTGTTTTAAATAGAGTAAAAAGTAGTTCATTCCCAAATACAATATCAGGAGTAATATACCAATCAGGTGCTTTTGATGCGGTAAGAGATGGACAAATAAACTTATCACCAGATTCAACCGCTAAAAAAGCAGCACAAGATGCTTTAAATGGTTGGGACCCAACTTATGGAGCAATATATTATTTTAACCCTTCAACAGCAACAAATAAATGGATTTGGTCAAGACCAATGACAGTAACAATTGGTAGACATAGATTTTGTAAATAATAAATTGTAATAAAAATGTAATATTAAAATACTTGAAAACAATAAATATTTTATATATACTATTACTATATGCATATTATGGTTAAAATAATAAAACTAAAGAGGAGAAATTTAGATGATTAGAACGCATGAAAGCCTTGAGACTGTACACACACACACACACGTAGGTTATTAGTAAATAATAAAATAGAAAATATAGAGCAAAAAGATAGTGATGAAACCTAAAAAATAGGTTTTATTGCTGTCTTTTTTGCGTTTCAAAATTGTTATTATTTTTAAAGTTTTAAATAAAGAATACATACGAGGGGGAAGAAAAAGATGAAAACGAACAAAAAACAAAGAAGAAATAATAAAGGTATTACTTTAATTG
>CALXXB010000063.1 GCA_944392525.1 uncultured Clostridia bacterium
TTTTTAAGCCATGAAACTGATAGCTTGTTTTTCATTTCTTCTCTTGCCATTTCATTTGTAATTTCATAGTTTGATGGTGCAACTAAGAATATAGAATTAGAAACTTTTTGAATATATCCATCTAAAGCATATACTCCACCACTAATAAAGTCAACAATTCTTCTAGCTACATCTTTGTTAACATACTCTAAATTAACAATTACAGATTTTCTTTCTTTTAAGAAAGAACAAATTTCATCTGATTGTTCAAAAGATGTTGGTTGTGATATTACCATTTTTATTGCATTACTATTTGTTTGTTGTTGTGGCATATTTACAACTTTATTATCTTTATTTTTTCTACCAAATAATCCTCTTCCTTCTTGTTCTTCATCTTCTTCGTCTTCGTAACCATATACGTCTTCGTTCTCGTAATCTTCCTCTTCTTCAGCTCTATCCATTCCGAATAAATCCCATACTTTGTTCATCAATGCTCCTGACATAAAAAAACCTCCTAAATTTTCCTTTGTTATTTGTATTTACGTCTTTAAGTATCTACTTTTTTTGTCATATTGTCAATATTTTTTTCGAATGTTATTAAATTTTAATATTCTTGTAACATTTTTGTAACATTATTCTACTTTACTAAGATCCGGATTAATTTGTATTTCATCATAAAGTGAAATTTTCTTATAATTTGCAATTTCTGTATCTGAGAATCCTAATTCTTTTAATTCTTCAGTAGTATATGAATCTATAATCGAATATTTATCTCCTTGTCTTTCTACCTTTACTAATATTTTACTTAAATATCCTGCTCTATTTCTTACAACATAGTTTAAATCATTTTCACTTACAATCGCTTGATTTGGAACTTTTAATCCGCTTGCATCCCACCAAATTAGGTCAAATGTTATTTTTCTATAATTTATTAATTCTTCTATTTGTTCTGTTAATTTAAGAATTAATATTATATCTCCATCATCTTCCTTAATTATATTAGTAATTTCTGCCTTTACCTCTGCATTATTTGAAAGTCTTACTTTAACATCATCTCCAACTTCAGCCTGTTTTGCTTCTTCTGATGATGTAATAGTTGCTATATAGCAATAGAAATTATCTATTACTTTACCTGATTCATTATTTGTTGCAACTATTTTTCCTGTACTTAAATCTAAGCTTTCTAGATATTCTTTACTTAAATTGCTAAAGTTGTCTGGTGTTAAAACATCTTCTAGTCCATCCACTCTATATGAAACAATTCCACTCATTGGTGCTTTTACATATTCAGCACCTGAATTTAGTTCACTTTCATATTCTTTTCTCTCATCTATCAACTCTCTTAAATATGAACCTTGTGGACTTGCTTCACCTGCTATCCTTGCCTTTTTAGTTACTAAATTATCAATTTCTTTCTTTTCCTCTTCTAGTTTTGCCGAGTCTGTTATTTTATTTATATTTTCTATTTGATCATCAATTTGATCTTCTAACAACTTCATATCAGAGCCATTAGATAATTCTGTATTCTCTGCCATAGCTGCTTGTATCTTTGTATCTAATTCTGCTATTTTACTCTTTAAGCTCTCCTCATTTGTACTATAATATCTAAATATATTTTCATTAACAGCTGCTCTTTCTCCTTCTGTAATTATTTGTTCCATTCCATTTTTATAATTTTCGCCTCTAACCACTGACTCATGTCTAATTACATATCCTATATCTGTCTCTTCTTTATATAATTTACCTTCTTCGATAGTAAATACATTAGTTGGCTGTTTTATCAACAAATATATTACATATATTATATATACAGCTAAAATTAGAAGAATTATTGAAATTGCAATAACCTTTTTATTATTAATTTTCTTCTTTTTTTTCGCTTGTTTCTCCAAAATTAACCCTCCAAAATAATTTTTATATTATTTTGTATTGTATCCTCTGCATTAATCCATATAGTCTCCTTGTTTTTTCTAAACCATGTTAATTGTCTTTTTGCATATCTTCTAGTTTCTTGTTTTATTTTCTCAATCATTTTCTCTTTTGTCAATCTTTTTTCTAAATAATCCACTACTTCTTTATATCCAAGTCCTTGCATCGCTGTTGGAAATTCATTATATTTTTTATAAATATTTTCAACTTCTTCTATCAATCCATTTTCTATCATAATGTCTACTCTTTTATTTATTCTATCATATAATTTGCTTCTTTCCATATTTAATGCAAATACTTTATAATTAAATTCTGGCTTATTTTTCCTTGATTCTTTTTCTTGTTCTGTTTTGTTTTTTCCTGTTGCATGATATATCTCTAATATTCTTAAAATCCTTTTCTTATCATTTGGACTTATCTTTTTTATTGCTTCTTCATCTATCTCTTTTGCTTTCTCATATAATGTATTTAATCCTTTTTCTTCTACTTCTTGTTCTAATTCTTTTCTATATTTCTCGTCAAACTCTATTTCTGGATAATCTATTTCATAAATCAAACTATCCACATAAAGTCCTGTACCACCTACTACTATTGGTACTTTACCTTTACTCAAAATTTCTTTTATTGCTTCCTTTGCTTGTTTTTTATAATCTGCAACACTATATCTTTCATCTGGTGAAATTATATCTATCATATAATGTTTTATCCCTTGCATTTCTTCTTTCGTTGGTTTTGCAGTACCAATATCCATTTCTTTATATATCTGCATAGAATCACATGATACAATTTCACCATTTATTTTCTTTGCTAGTTCTATTGATAATGCCGTCTTTCCTGATGCTGTTGGTCCACAAATTACTATTACTTTTTCTTTTTCCATTATTTTCACATCTTTCTAGTCTTATCTCATATTTGATTCATAAACTCTCAATATTCCTTCTTGTGTATCTGTCATATATCCACATTCTAAGAATAAACATATTAAAAATATAACACAAATTATTATCATTCTTACTTTAAAAACATTATCATCTATTTCTCCATTTTCCTTTTTCTTAAATGTTCTAGTTATAAATGGTATTACTAATGAATTTAGTCCTGTGAATAATAATACAATTACTTGTCCTACACTTTTTTCTATATCGTTATTTTCATAATTCACTCCACTTTTTGACATTGAAAATACTATTTGTGTTATTAAAAATACTGCTACTATCCCTGCTAATATTACTAATAACTTCTTTGGTGTTTCTGTATCTTCCAAACTGTTCCAGCTCCATGCAATAACTAGTAAATATATGATTATTATCCCTATTATAATAAAAGTCATTTTCTTTTGTCTCCTTCTATTTTCTTGCAAATTTTCTTTCTATATCATATTTAGTCATTTTAATAACAGTTGGTCTTCCATGTGGACATGTAAATGGATTTGGAAGTTTTAATAACTCATCCATTAATCTTTCTACTTCTTCCTTTGTTAATGCCATATTAGCTTTTACTGCTGCTTTGCAAGCTACTGTTGCTATAAATTTTTCTTCTTTTTCTTGTTTTGCTGTCCTTGCTACTGTATTTATTTCATCAAGTGTTTCTAAGAATAATTCCTTTGTATCTAAATCTATGCATACAGTAGGTACACCTGTTAATTTTATTGTATTTTCTCCAAATTCTTCTAATGTAAATCCTGCTTGTTCGAACATTGCCATATTTTCTTTTGCAATATCCATTTCTTTATGTGTTAAAGTTATTACATCTGGCAATAACAATAATTGTGAATCTTTTGTTTTATCACTATAGTAATTTTTCTTTACTTTTTCATACATTATTCTTTCATGTGCTGCATGCTGGTCTAATATATACATTTCTTCACCTATTTCTAGAATTATGTATGTTTTAAAGATAATTCCTATAAATTTATATGTTGGTTTTTGGAACTTTTCATCTGTATCAAACATAGATAAATTATTTTTTACAATATCTATTGCATTGCTTTTGTCTTCTTCTTTTGGTTTTTCTTCTTTATCAGCTATTGGTGATCTTCCAAATAGTTTTCTATACATTTCATCAAAGTCTTCTGAAACTACTTGAGGATTATTGTTTAGTTTTTCCATTTTTTGTTTTATTTCACCAAATTCTTCTTTTATTTCTTTGTTATCTATGTTTTCTATTGCATCATTTATTTTGTCTATTTTTTCTTTTTGTTCCTCTGTTACTTCTGCTGACACTTCTACTGTTTCTTCTTTTTTCTCTTCATTCGGTTGTTCTTCTTTTAGTTCTACTCTTTCTTCTTGAATATTTTCCTTACTTTCTTTGTCTTCTTTCTTTTCCGTCTCTAGATTATATTCCTTACTTACATCTTCTAATTTATTTGCTTTGCTTTCATTTAGTTCATTTTCTAACTTTGCTCTCATCTTTTTTAGCTGTTCTAAAACGTCAGTTGTATCTATTGGCTCACCAACAGTATTATCTTTATTTTCTTTTTTTTCATCAGTCTTATATTCTATTTCATTAGTTTTGCTTTTACTATTATAAACATCTTCTAATATATTTGTCTTTATCTTACTTTCTTCATCCGTATATTTTTCTATTTGTTTTTCGTTTTGCTTTCTAAAACCAAATAATCCGCCTTGATTTTCCTTTTTAGACTCTCTTAAATTTCTTAATCTTTCTTCAAAACTTTGAGTTGTTCTTTCTATCTTTTTTTCTCCGTTTTCATCTCTCAAGCTTTTTTCTGGGTCTGCTACTAATTCTCCTTTTAATAAAGTTTCCTTTATTGCATGATATATTGCTTGGAAAACTTTATTCTCTTCTTGGAATCTCACTTCTAATTTTGCTGGGTGAACATTTACATCTACTTTTGCAGGGTTCATCTCTAGATTAAGTACAGCAAATCCAAATTTTCCTATTGGTATTAATCCTTTATATGCTTGTTCTGTTGCTGCTGTAAGTGTTTTATCTTTTATATATCTTTTATTTACGAAAAATAATTGATGTGAACGATTTGACCTTGCAATTTCTGGTTTTCCAATCGCTCCTGAAACAGTTATATCTTCATATTGATAATTTACTTCTAATATTGCATTTGCTACATCTTTTCCATATATACTATAAATTACATCTTTTAGCATTCCGCTTCCGTTTGTTTGAATTACTGTTTTTCCCGTATTTATTAATTTTATTGCTACATTTGGATTTACTAAGGCAATCCTTGTTATTGCATCTTCTATATATCCTGATTCCGTATAATCTTTCTTTAAGAACTTATATCTTACTGGTGTATTAAAGAACAAGTTTCTTACAGTTATTGTTGTTCCTGTCCTACATCCTGTTTCTTCTTTTTCTAATACATCTCCTGCCTCTACAACTACTCTATATCCTATTTCTTGTTCTGCTGTTTTTGATACTAATTCTACATTTGCAACTGCTGCTATACTTGCTAAAGCCTCACCTCTAAACCCCATTGATGTTACTGTATCTAGGTCTTCAGCTGACCTTATTTTACTTGTTGCATGTCTTTCAAACGCTATTTCTAAATCATCTTGTGCTATTCCTTTTCCGTTGTCACTAACTTTTATGAAAGATATTCCTCCATTTTTTATTTCTACTGTTATATTAGTAGCACCTGCATCAATTGAATTCTCTACCATCTCTTTTACTACTGATGCTGGTCTTTCTATTACCTCTCCTGCTGCAATTTTATTTATTGTCAATTCATCTAGTAATACTATATTTCCCATTTTAATCCTCCGTTTTTTTACTATAAACCTTTGGCATTTATTTTATCATAACGTTTTTTAAAAATCTATACCAAAACACCAATTAAATAAAAAATCTTCATTTTTCACATTCCAAACACAAAACAAGACCCCTATATAAGAGGTCTTGTTTCTAGTGCTTAAAACTACACAAAGACATCGACATCAACATCCATAAGAACTACAATTGGTCGAATGTTATCAGCATAGTATTCTTCGTATCCGTCAGGGTCAAACAGAGTAGATGCTCTGACTTCGCCGTTACTAACCCGGTACAAACCATGTTCTCTCTCGCAACGAGAAGAAAGCCAATATTTCATGCCATCTTCTTTGTGCTCAAGCCACTCGAAATCGGACTTTGTAATACTTCTAGAAGAGCACACTTTTCCAAACGAGAAAAGTTCGTCGCATATCATATCCAGCAAACGAGGTCCATAATTATAACCGTACCATCCTTGAAGTATTAGCTTCTTGCTGCTCGTTTCCAAACAAAACACTGGGTGTCCAAGCTTTTTCGTGAGTTTTTTTTGAAGCATTCCGAGAATTCTATTCGGAAACATATCACTCGTAAAAAGCTGTTCATCTTTCCACCCGCTTTGTTCACTTGGAATCCTGCAAATCCTTCCTCCCGGGTTTGGAACTTCGATTTCTTGCTCAAGTTCATCAAGAGCCAGAACCTTCCTTTTGCTCATATTTCCCCTTTCTTGAAAGCACATTTTCCACAGCAGCTTTTTTGCCGCCTACATTTTATTATACAACAATTTAATTTTTTTTGCAATCATAACCACGTGTAAAACGCGTGGTTTGAACAAGCCCTAGAAGGGCATATAACATTGCCAGCGCCTAAATGACG
>CALXXB010000064.1 GCA_944392525.1 uncultured Clostridia bacterium
GGACCTATTAATAAAGCAGCATATACATTTGGAACAGGAATGTTAGCATCAGGACAATATGATATTATGGCAGCAGTTATGGCAGGAGGAATGGTACCTCCACTAGCTATTGCATTTTTAGCAACAGCATTTCCAAAGAAAATTCCTAAGAAAGATAAACAAGCAGCATACGTAAACTATATCATGGGATTATCATTTATATCAGAAGGAGCAATACCTTTTGCATCAGCAGATCCACTAAGAACTATACCAGCATTTGTTGTTGGATCAGCAGTTACAGGAGCACTTTCAATGTTATTTAATTGTACATTGATGGCACCTCATGGAGGAATATTTGTTATAGCAACTATTGGACATCCTGTAAAATATTTATTAGCTATTATAATAGGAGCTATGATTTCTACAGTTATTATGGCAATGTTAAAAAAGAATTTGCCAGAGTATGAGAAGAAAAAACAAGTAAAGGAAGGAGCATAAAGACAATGGTAAAGGACAAAATTATATTAACAAATGAAACTGGATTACATGCAAGACCAGCAAGTGAACTTGCAAAACTAGCAGCAACATTTAAAAGTACAATAAAATTATATGTTAATGGAAAAACTATAGATGCAAAATCTGTATTAGGTATTATGTCAGCAGGAATAAAATATAATACAGAAATTGAAATTGAATGTGATGGAGAAGATGAAGAAACAGCTCTATCAGAAATCAAAAAAGGTTTTGAAAATAATTTTGGTGAATAAAAAATAGGTTTATAGGTTTCTCCTTAAAACCTAAATACATATTTATAAGGAAGGATATATATGCTAAAGGGAAATGGCGTTTCAACAGGAATAGGATTTGGAAAAGTAGTTGTATTAAAAAAGACTGAAAGAAAAATAGAAAAGAAAACTATACAAAAAGAAGAAGTAGAACAAGAATTAAAAAGAGTTCATGAAGCATTACAAGAAGTAATTAACGAGACAGAAAATCAAATGAAAAATATTACTGGAACAGAAGCAGATATTATGCAAGCATATCTTATGATATTGCAAGATCCATCTTTAATTGCAGAAACAGAAAATGCTATTAAGGATTCAAATTACAATGCAGAATATGCGGTAGAAGTTGGATTTAATAGCGTAATACAAATATTTGAAAATATGGATGACAAATATATGGCTTCAAGATCTAGAGATATTTTAGATATAAAAAATAGAGTGCTAGGGAAATTACTTAAAGAAGAAAACATTGATTTAACAAAATTAGAACCAAATACAATTATTGTTGCAGAAGAATTAACAACATCTGAAACAGCAAAGTTAGATTTTAATAATATATCTGGAATTGTAACAGAATTAGGGGGAGAAAATTCACATACATCTATTATGGCAAGAACACATACAATCCCGGCAATTACAAAAGTAAAAGATGCTACAAAAACATTAAAAAGTGGTGATGACATTGCTATAAATGGTACATCAGGAGAAATTTATATTAATCCAACTGAAGATGAAAAACAAAGATTATTAGATTTAGAAAAACAATTACAAGAAGAAAAAGCAGAATTAGAAAAATATAGAAATCAAGAAAGTGTTACAAAAGATGGAGTAAAAGTTAAATTATATGCTAATATTGGTCTTCCATCAGATGCAAAAGTTGCAATAAATAATACAGCGGAAGGTGTTGGATTATTAAGAAGTGAATTCCTATATATGGATAGTGATACTATGCCATCAGAAGAAAGTCAATTTGAGGCATATAAAAAAGTAGCAGAAATCATGGAAGGTAGAGAAGCAATTATAAGGACATTAGATATTGGAGGAGATAAAGATTTAAAATATCTAGAATTAGAAAAAGAAGCAAATCCATTTTTAGGATATAGAGCAATTCGTTTATGCTTAGATAGACCAAGTATTTTCAAAACTCAATTAAGAGCAATTTTAAGAGCAAGTGCTTTTGGAAAATTGGCTATTATGTTTCCAATGATATCTTCTATAGATGAATTAAGAGATGCTAAAAAAGTATTAGAGGAATGTAAAAAGGAATTGGATAATGAAAACATTGAATATGATAAAAATATTCAAGTAGGTATTATGATAGAAATTCCATCAGCAGCATTAATTGCAGATAAATTAGCTAAAGAATGTGATTTCTTTAGTATAGGAACAAATGACTTGATTCAATATACAGTAGCAGTAGAAAGAGGAAATGAAAAGATTTCTAAATTGTATACAAAATATCATCCAGCTGTAATACAATTAATTAAAAAAGCAATAGATGGAGCTCATTCAGCAAATATTATTTGTGGTATGTGTGGTGAAGCAGCAGGAGATCCTACTTTTATTCCACTTTTAGTTGGACTTGGATTAGATGAGTTTTCAATGAATTCAAATAGTATATTAAGAGCTAGAAAAACAATTAACAATTTAAATGCAAAAGAATGTGAAAAACTTAGTGAAGAAATTATGAATATGTCATCTGCCAAAGAAGTAGAAAAAAGATTAAAAGAATTTATAAATCAAGAATAGCAAGTATACCTTGCTATTCTTTTTGGTATGTAAATTAAAATAATAAATTTAGTTAATATAGGTAAAGAAATTACTATAAGTAAAAAATTAGATATAACATCCAAAAAAGTAGACGTATTTTGTAAAAAAAATAGCAAATTATAGTCAATAGTTTAATCTAAACAATTGAAAAAATAGTATGTTGATGATATAATTTTATTAATGTGTAGAAAAACAAACGCTTTTATGAGAATTAAATAGAGGGAGATTTTTATGGAAGAAAATAAAAGAAGAAACAAATTTCCAAAGATAAAAATTCATAAAATAATTAAATATATTATTATTGCAGTAATTTTAGTATTAGTATTCTCCTCAGGAGCATTATTTAACTCAGTGCTTAATGGACAGACAAAAACTACGAAACTTGGATTTGAAGATGTTGGGGAACTAGTAACACAAACAGCTTATATGACAATAGTAAGAGATACAGAAGAACATAGAGAGTTTTTCGATCTATTTGAAATACCTTTTACTCAAAGTAGACAGATATTTAGTTATGATATACAAGTGGATGCATCTGTAAACTTTTCTGAGATTACAAATACAATAGATGATGATAAAAAGGAAATAAAAATTGAAATGCCACATGCAAAGATTTATAAAGCAACTATAGATAATGACTCATTAAAAGTATATTTAGACCAAGAAAGCTTATTTTCACGAATAGATTTAAGTGAGCATAATCAGGCAATAACAGAAATGAAAGAACAAGGAATTAAAGATGCAGAAGCAAATGAAATTTTAGAATTAGCTGAGAGAAATGCTGAGAATTTAATTACTAATTTTATGAAGACTAATGGAAAAAATAAAGATTATAATATAGTGTTTGAATATAAAGGAGAATAGAATATGGATATTTTAAAGAAAATAATTAAAGTTGTAGTTGGTATATTAATAGTTTTAGCAGTTCTAATAATACTTATGTATATAGTATTGGCTCTTACTAGATAATAGATTAATAATAAAGAAAGATTATCATTTTTAAAGTGATAATCTTTTTTTGTAATAAAATAAGCAAATAGATTCTATTGTAAAAACTAAGTGGTCAAATTAATTAAATATTCTTGACAATGAGAGGTTTTGGGAATATACTAAGCGTGTAGAAAATTATATATAAATTTTGAAAAAGGAGGCTAAATGAATATGAGTAACATGATAGAAATTAGATGGCACGGTAGAGGTGGACAAGGTGCTAAAACAGCTTCTTTGTTACTTGCTGATGCAGCATTTAACACAGGAAAATATATTCAAGGATTCCCTGAATATGGACCAGAAAGAATGGGAGCACCAATCACAGCATACAACAGAATTAGTGATGAACCTATTACAATTCATAGTAATATCTATTATCCAGATTATGTTGTAGTAGTAGATGATACACTACTTGAGTCAGTTGATGTAACATCAGGATTAAAAGAAGATGGAGCAATATTAATAAATACAACAAAGCCAGCAGATGTATTAAGAAAAGAGTTAAAAGGATATAAAGGAGACGTTTATACATTAGACGCAAGAAAAATATCTTTAGAAACTTTAGGAAGATATTTCCCTAATACTCCAATGCTAGCTGGAATAGTAAAAGTAAGTGGAATAATGACAGACGAAGAATTAATAGAAGATATGAAAGGATCATTTAAACATAAATTTGCTAAAAAGCCAGAAGTAATAGATGGAAACATGAAAGCTTTAGAAATGGCTCTAAAGGAGGTTAAAAAGATATGACAAATATAAATCCTAATACACCAATGGAGAAAATGACTCCAGGTGGAGATATTTATGAAGCTGGTAATGCTAGAGAATTTAAAACAGGAGACTGGAGAAGTGTAAGACCAGTATTCTTAAGTGATAAATGTAAACAATGTGGACTTTGTTTCCCAGTTTGCCCAGATGATGCTATACCAGTAAACAAAGAAATGAAAAGAGAAGACTTTAATTATGACTATTGTAAAGGATGCGGAGTATGTGCAAAAGTTTGCCCATTTGGAGCAATAGAAATGAAAGAAGAAGAATAAAAATAGAAAGGAAGAAAGAATATGAGTATAAGAGAAAGATTAAGTGGTAACGAAGCAGCTGCAACAGCTATGAGACAAATTAATCCAGATGTAGTAGCAGCATTCCCTATAACACCATCAACAGAAATACCTCAATACTTTTCAACATTTGTAGCAAATGGTGCAGTAGATACAGAATTTGTTGCAGTTGAAAGTGAACATAGTGCTATGTCAGCTTGTATCGGTGCAGAAGCAGCAGGTGCGAGAGCAATGACAGCAACATCTGCAAATGGTTTATCATTAATGTGGGAAATGATTTACATTGCTTCTAGTTTAAGATTACCAATTGTTTTATCATTAGTAAACAGAGCTGTATCAGGACCATTAAATATACATAACGACCATTCAGATGCAATGGGAGTAAGAGATGCCGGATGGATAATGTTATTCTCAGAGAATAACCAAGAAGCATATGATAATACATTAATGGCGCACAGAATTGCAGAAAATGAAAATGTAATGTTACCATTAATGGTATGCCAAGATGGATTCATCACATCACATTCTATTGAAAATATAGAATTAGTTGAAGATGAAAAAGTAAAAGAATTTGTTGGAGAATATCATCCAAAACATTATTTATTAAATCAAGATGAACCAATAGCAGTAGGACCATTAGATGTTCAAAGTTATTTATTTGAACATAAAGCACAACAAGCAGAAGCTATGAAAAATGCAAAACAAGTAATCTTAGATGTAGCAAAAGATTTTGAAAAAATGACAGGAAGAAAATATGGATTATTTGAAGAATATAAAATGGATGACGCAGAAGTAGCAATTGTTTGTATGAACTCAACTGCAGGAACAACAAAAGCAGTTGTAAATGAATTAAGAGAAAAAGGACAAAAAGTTGGTCTATTAAAACTACGTGTATTTAGACCATTCCCAGTAGATGAAATAGCAGAAGCTTTAAGTCATCTAAAAGCAGTAGCAATACTTGATAAAG
The DNA here is from genome assembly GCA_944392525.1 of uncultured Clostridia bacterium. The sequence goes on from CALXXB010000064.1 coordinate 5,550, forward strand.
CAGATTCATTAAATGCTGCAGGTGGAGCATTATTTGAAGATGTAACAAGTGCTATGTATGTAAATAATAAACATGTACCAGCTGTAAACTATGTTTATGGTATTGGTGGTAGAGATACTAAAGCGGATGATATTGAAAAAGTATATAATGATTTATTTGAAATCGCAAAAACAGGAGAAGTTAAGAATCCTTATAGATATTTAGGATTAAGAAAGGAGGCTGAAGACTAATGCCTTACAATGTAAAAGAAGTAGTAGCAAATAAACCTTCAAGATTTACATCAGGACATAGAATGTGTGCTGGTTGTGGAGCTCCACCAGCAGCTAGAATGATAATGAGAGCTTTAAAACCAGAAGATCATGCAGTAGTTGCAGTAGCAACAGGATGTATGGAAGTTTCAACATTCATGTATCCATATACTTCATGGACAGATTCATTTATTCATACAGCTTTTGAATGTGCAGCAGCAACACTTTCAGGAGCAGAAGCAGCATATAAATCTATGAAGAGACAAGGAAAAATAGATAATACAACAAAATTTATTGCATTTGGTGGAGATGGAGGAACTTATGATATAGGTATCCAAAGTTTATCAGGGGCAATGGAACGTGGACATGATATGGTTTATGTATGTTATGATAATGGTGCATATATGAATACAGGTATTCAACGTTCATCAGCAACACCTAAATTTGCTGATACAACAACATCACCAGCAGGAAGTGTTATTCCTGGAAAAATGCAATCAAGAAAAGATTTAACAACAATAATGGCAGGTCATCACTTACCATATGTTGCTCAAACTGTTGGTTATATGAATTTTAAGGATTTATATGAGAAAGCAGAAAAAGCAATTTATACAGAAGGACCATGTTTCTTAAATGTATTAGCACCATGCCCAAGAGGATGGGGATA
>CALXXB010000065.1 GCA_944392525.1 uncultured Clostridia bacterium
AAAATCAAATAAAAGATACAATATCAAATAATAATTATGACCATATATTTGTTGTAGTAAGACTTCGGAGATGAAGAGCATGAAGAGGATATACAAGTAAATGATTGGATAGGCCTAGGTTCAATGGATTATTATGGAATAGGATTTTCAAATATAAGGCTTCCAAATGATTCTAAGAGTTATACTTATAAATATAATACTAGAATAAATCAATTCCCAGAAGAAGTTTTTTTACATGAATTTTTACACACATTGGAAAGAAATGCTGAAGAGTATGGATATGAAAGACCAGAATTACATGCATATGAAAGTTATGGATATGAAAACGAACCTGTAATAGGACAAAGAGAATGGTATAGAGATTATATGAACAAAGAAATTAGGACAAGTAATGGTAATATTGGGTTACCACCAGAGATATACACTTTAAAGCCAGCAAAGAGTAGTAATTTTGCTTCTTCTTATGAGGTTGAAGCGTTTAAAGAGCCAGAAAATATTTTGGAAGAGATAAAGCAAATAATAGATCATTTGTTTAGTAAAATACAAGAAAGAAGGTAAGACATTTGAAAGTAACAGATTTTGATTATGATTTACCAAAAGAATTAATAGCACAAACACCAATAGAAAAAAGAGATGAATCAAGACTTATGGTTTTAGATAGAAGTAAGGAAACTATTGAACATAAAAAATTCAAAGATATAGTAGAATATCTAAAACCAGGAGATGTGCTAGTTAGAAATAATACAAAAGTAATACCTGCTCGTCTTTATGGAAGAAAAGAAACAGGAGCACATGTAGAATTCTTATTATTAAATAATATAGAGGGTGACATATGGGAATGCATTGTTAGACCAGGAAATAAACTACATGTAGGAGCAAAAGTAATCTTTGGAGATGGATTATTAAATGCAGAAGTTCTTGAAACAATGGAAGGTGGAACTAGAAAAGTAAAATTTTCTTATGATGGAATATTTAACGAAATATTAGATAAAATTGGACTTATGCCACTTCCGCCATACATACATGAATCTTTAAAAGATAATGATAGATATCAAACAGTTTATGCAAAATATGAAGGGTCAGCAGCAGCTCCAACAGCAGGATTACATTTTACAGAAGAGCTATTGCAAGAGCTACAAGAGATAGGAGTAGAAATTGCGAATGTAACTTTACATGTGGGAATTGGAACATTTAGACCAGTAAAGGAAGAAAATGTAGAAGAACATAAAATGCATACAGAGCATTTTTATATTAAAAAAGAAGATGTAGAAAAAATAAATAATGCTAAAAAAGAAGGAAGAAGAGTAATTGCAGTTGGAACAACTTCTTGTAGAGTTTTAGAGACAATAGCAGATGAAAATGGCTTTGTAAAAGAAACAGAGGAAGATACAGGAATATTTATTTATCCAGGGTACAAATTTAAATGTTTAGATGGATTAATTACAAATTTCCATTTACCACAATCAACATTACTAATGCTTGTATCTGCATTAGCAGGAAAAGATTATATAATGAGAGCATATAAAGAAGCAGTAAAAGAAAAATATAGATTTTTTAGCTTTGGAGATGCAATGTTTATTTTTTAGTTGTAAAAAGTAGTCTAGATTGTAATTATAAAAGGAGGAAAGATGGAACCAGCAGTAACATATGAATTATTACATGAATGTAAGCAAACAGGAGCAAGAAGAGGAGTAATACATACACCACATGGAGATATACAAACACCAATATTTATGCCGGTAGGAACTCAAGCTACTGTAAAATCAATGACACCAGAAGAATTAAAGGAAGAAGTAAAAGCTCAAATAATATTATCAAATACATATCATTTATATTTAAGACCAGGAAGCAAGATTGTCAAAGAAGCAGGAGGACTTCACAAATTTATGAATTGGGACAGACCAATTCTTACTGATAGTGGAGGATTCCAAGTATTTAGTTTAGGTGATTTAAGAACGATATCAGAAGAAGGTGTAGAATTTAAATCTCATTTAGATGGAAGCAGACATTTCTTTACACCAGAAAGTGTTATGGAGACAGAGGAGGATTTAGGTGCAGATATAATGATGGCGTTTGATGAATGTTGTCCATATCCATCAACATATGAATACACTAAAAATTCAATGGAAAGAACGACAAGATGGGCTAAGCGTTGTAAAGAAGCTCATAAAACAGTTGATAAACAAGCTTTATTTGGAATAATTCAAGGTGGATTTTATAAAGATTTAAGAACACAAAGTGCAAAGGATTTAATAGAATTAGACCTACCAGGATATGCGATAGGTGGAATAAGTGTAGGAGAACCAAAGGAAGAATTTTTAGATATTTTAAGATTCACAACACCTCTTATGCCAAAAGATAAGCCAAGATATTTAATGGGAGTAGGAACACCAGATTATTTAATAGAAGCAGCAATAGCGGGAATTGATATGTGCGATTGTGTACTTCCAACTAGAATCGCAAGAAATGGAACAGCTTTAACTTCACATGGAAAAGTTGTAGTAAGAAATGCGACATATGAAAGAGATTGGGGACCATTAGACCCAGAATGTGATTGTTATACTTGTAGAAATTATACAAGAGCTTATATTAGGCATTTAGTAAAGGCAAAGGAAATATTAGGAGTAAGGTTATTATCAATTCATAACTTAAGGTTCTTGACTAATTTAATGGAAAAGGTTAGAATAGAAATAGAGAATGATAATTTAGCAACATTTAGGGATGAATTTTATAAAAAGTATGGTTATACCGACTAATTAGGAGGGGTACGAATGAATTTAATCGAAGAAAGTTTTCAAAATAAAGAAGAAAAGAAAAAGAAAAGAACAACAGGAATTATATTAGCAGCAATAATTTTAGTTGTTTTAATAATTATTGCGATAGGAATATATTTATATTATATACAAAGTACAACAATGAGGTTGATTTTGGATGGACAAAGTAATGAAAGCTTAAAGCAACTTATTGTGTTTGAAAATGGAAAAATGTACGCACCTATAAAAGAAATTGCAAATTATTTAGGATATAGTAGTTATAATGGAGAATATACACAAAGATCTGAAGACCAAAGTAAATGTTATGTTCAAAGTGAAAATGAAGTTGCAAACTTTTCTTTAGGTTCTGATACTATATATAAATTAGATTTAACTACTGATACTGAAAATTATGAAAAAGTAACTGTTGATGACCCAATAATAGCAAAAAACGGAGTTCTATATGCGACTTCTGAAGCTATAGAAAAAGCTTTTAATGTAAGTTTTCAATATAACCAAGAGGATAATAGAATATATATATACACAGTTCCATATCTAGTTCAAACATATTCTCCTAGAGTATTGGATTTTGGATATACAGCAATTAGTGATGTCTTCGCAAATCAAAAAGCTGTTTTACAAGATATGATTGTTGTAACAAAAGGGGATAATGAGCCAATATATGCTGTTGTAGATGTAAATGGAAATACAATATTAGAGGCAAAATACGACAACATAACGTATATTCCTGAAACAGGAGATTTTAAAGTAGAGGCAGATGAAAAAGTAGGAATACTCGGAAATAAAGGTGAAACAAAAGTACAAATAATGTATGATTCTATTGACTTAATGGACAGTGACGCAGGATTGTATGTAGCTTCAAATAACGGAAAATACGGAGCAATAGATTTAAGAGGAAATATAAAGATTTATATAGAAAATGATGAAATAGGTATGGATATAACACCATTCCAAGATAATGATATAAAGAATAAATACATTTTAGCTGGAAATTTAATTCCTGTAAAGCAAGGTGACTTATGGGGATTATATGATTTAAATGGAAATCAAGTTGTAGATTTTACATATGATAATTTTGGATATACAGCAAAAACTAATAGAAATGCTTTAAATTTACTTGTAATACCAGATTATGAAGTGTTAGTTGCTTGTAAGGATGAAAAATACACATTGTTAAATTCTTCAGGGAAAGAACTATTCTATGGACCAGTAGCTGATGATATTTATATGACAATAAGTGGTGGACAAAAGCATTATTATATAACAGTAAATGACAATACAATGGATGCTGAAGTTTATTTGAATAATATAGGTGTAAGAAAAGTAAGTGAAGGTGGAAGAGTAAATACTTCAACAAATAGTAATAACACATCAAGTAATACTAATGTAAGTAATAGTACAAACTCAAGCAATACTAATAATACACAAAGTAACGAAGTAAATAATAATAGTGAACAGCCACAGGAAAATGAAGGAGAGCAAAATCAAGAAAATCCTCAAGAAGTTGGAGAACAACAAGTTCAAGACCAAGGAGAAGAAGGACAACCACAAGAACAGCAAGAAGGACAAGAATCATTATAGAAAATATGTTAATACAAAATAGGTAGATTAAATGGTTAATCTACCTATTTTTGTTATTAATATAATATGTTAATTATTTAGTGAGTGGAAAAAAAGGACAATATATGATAAAATATGACCACTTAGACTAATAGAAAAAAAATGAAAAATGTTATATAAATATTAGGAGAAAAAGAGAGGTGAAAAATGAATATAAAAATAGTAGATGCAAAATATTATATGCCTGAAAGAAAAGTGTTAAATAGTGAATTAGAAGAAAAATTTGGAGTAGAAAAAGGCTATATAAAAAGAAGAACAGGAATAGAAGAAAGATATTATGTAGGCTCAGAAACAATTGAAAAGATGGCAGCCAAGGCTGTTAGAAAAATTAGTGATATTTCTTGTTTAGATATGATAGTAGTCGCAACAACGTCAAGCAATTGTTTAATGCCAGGGATATCAAATTATATACAAAAAGAATTAGGAATTGATTCGTGCATTTGTATAGATATATTAGCAGGATGTAGTGGTTTTATAAATGCATTTGATACTGTGAAGACTTATATTCAAGCAGGAAGAGTAAAAAAAGCATTAGTAGTAGGCGTAGACCTTTTATCTGAAATTGTAGATAAAAGTGATTTAGGAACAGTAGCAGTACTATCAGATGGAGCAGGAGCAGTCTTAGTTGAAAGTACTTCAGAAGAAAAATCATACTTTGTAAACATAGAAGCAGAAAAAGATGAGAAGGATATGTTGGTTTATAAATCGAATGAAAAGTTAAAAATGAATGGAAAAGAAGTTTATAAATATGCTGTAAAAAATCCAATAGAAAATGTGAAAAAAATAATGGATTTGTCAGAATTTAGTTTAGATGATATAAAATATATAATACCACATCAATCTAATATGAGAATAATGAAGTCAATAGCAAATAGGCTTGGAATTGATTTTAGTAAAATATATGTAAATATAGATAAAAAAGGAAATACATTCTGTGGAAGTATACCTATAGCAATAGCAGAGATGTTGGAAAAAGGATTGTTATTAGAAGGCGATAAAGTAATACTTTTAGGCTATGGTGGAGGACTAAACACAGGAAGTATATTGTTAGAAATTTAAAAGGAGGAAAAATAGTATGAAAAGAGCATTTTTATTCCCAGGTCAAGGAGCTCAAATTGTAGGAATGGGAAAAGACATTTATGAAAAATATGATGAAGCAAAGAAAATTTATGATAAAGCTTCAGAAATATCAGGAATGGATATCAAAAAACTATGTTTTGAAGGTCCAGAAGAAGAATTAAATAAAACAGAAAATACACAAATTGCAATACTAACAACAAGTTTAGCTATTTTAGAAGTGTTAAAATCTAAAGGAATAGAAGCTGAAATTACATGTGGATTAAGTTTAGGAGAATACTGTGCTTTAATATATTCAGGAATGATTTCATTTGAAGATGGAATAAAGTTAATCAAAAAAAGAGGATACTATATGGGAAACTTAATACCAGATGAAGAATACTCAATGGCAGCAGTAATTGGATTAGATTCTGCTAAGATTGAAGAAATTTGTAAAGAACTCAAAGATTCTGGAAAATTTGTAGTTCCAGCAAATTATAATTGTAGTACACAAACAGTAGTATCAGGAGAAAAAGAGGCTGTAGAAATTGCAATTGAAAAATTAAAAGAAGCGGGAGCAAAAAGGGTAATACCACTAAAAACAAGCGGACCATTCCATACAGAAAAATTAATTGAAGCTAAAAAGGCTTATGAAAAAGAATTAGAAAATGTTACATTTAATAAAGGAAATGTCAAAGTAATTAAAAATTTAGATGGAACTTACTATAATGAAAATGATAATGTAAAAGAAATACTTGCAAAACATATAATAAGTTCTGTAAGATTTGATAGAGCAATAAAATTAATGCAAGAAGAGAATGTAGATGAATATGTTGAAATAGGACCAGGAAGAACTTTAACAGGTTTTGTTAGAAAAGATAATAAAGAAGCTAA
>CALXXB010000066.1 GCA_944392525.1 uncultured Clostridia bacterium
ATAATGAAGAAGAAAGTAAAGAAGTAAAAGAATAAATATTAAAAGAAAAAGTTATTTCGACCAATCGAAATAACTTTACTTTTTGCTAAAATATATTTATTTATGAATAGAAAGTTTTAATAAAAAATAATGTTTAGAAAATCGTTTAAATGGGTATCATGAATGTATGATAATTAAAAAATTTTTATTAATTAAAAATAGATATTTACAAATATCTCGATTTTTTATATACTTAATACATATAAAATATATTAGATAATCATACAAAAGAAAGGGGAGAAAAGATGAAGAAATTAATAAAGAATAATGGTATTACATTAATAGCATTGGTAATTACAATAATTGTACTTTTAATACTTGCAGGAGTAAGTATTGCAATGCTAACAGGAGATAATGGAATACTAACACAAGCAAGTAATGCAAAAACACAACAAGAATATTCAAGTGTAGTAGAAGGAGTAAGTTTGTCAGCAAGTGAATATACAACAGAGAAACAGACAAACCAAATATCAACAGACAAAAGTTTTTTAGATTGGCTAAAAGATAAGGGATATATAAATGATGCAAATGAAATACAAATAGCAACTTTATTAGGACAAGAATTATCAACAGGAAAAGGTAGTGGAACAAGTGATGTATACAAAATAGAAGAAGTAACAGAAACAGCAAAACTTGCTTCTAATATAGAAGTTGCATCAATAACAGCAGATATAAATAAAGAATATGATATTGTTTATTATGATAAAGACGGAACAAGAAATGTATTAAAAACATTTTCAGTAAATTCAGCAGAACCATTAGAAGAAACAGATCCAAGCTTATTTGTGGTAGATGATGAAGGAACAATATCATTAAAAGATTATTCTGATTATTATAATGGAAGAAAAACGTGGGCAATAGAAAACGTAGTAATACCAAGTGAAGTAGATGGTAAAAAGGTTACAAAAATAGATGGATCATTATTTATGAGTACAGATTACAGAGTATTTGATAATGTAAAGAGTATTACAATTCCAGAGGGAGTTGAAAAAATAAATGATACTGATTACAGACGGAACTTTTGGAAGTTGTGAAAATTTAGAAAGAATAGAATTGCCAACTACTTTAAAATATATAGGGGGAAATGCGTTTAGAGGTTGTACTTCATTAGCAAGTATAACAATACCAAATAGTGTGACAAGGATAGGAGAGCATGTTTTTGATGATTGTACATCATTAAAAAATATTACAATACCAAGTACTGTAACAGAGATGGGATATGAGGTTTTCGAATCTTGGACAGCAGAACAAACAATATATGTACCATTTAAAGAAAATAATTTACCATCTGGTTGGGCTGAAGATTGGTTAGGATATTATTGCCAAGCAAATGTAGTTTATGCAGGTGAATAAAGATTATAAAAGTGAATTAAGTAATTAATTCACTTTTTGTAAATGGAGAAAAAATTGAAGATAATAATAAATGGAAAAGTATATAGTAAAAAATATATAAGTGGAGTACAAAGGTATCAAATCGAAATAGTAAAAGAATTAGATAAAATTATAAAACCAGAAATGGTTGAAGTAATAGTGCCTAAAGATGCTAAGATACCTAAATTCAATAATATAAAAGTAAAGCAATATGGAAAGTTAAATGGAGGTATATTGTGGGAACAAGTTGAATTTCCATACTATGTTCATAAATGTAAAGGAATAAGTTTGAATTTAGGAAACACATCACCTATGGTAAACCCGGGAATTGTATGTTTACATGATATTAATATGTTAAAAAACAGAAAGAATTTTAATTTTTTAAACTATGTATGGTATAAAATACTTCATAGAAGGTCTGTAAAAGGTTGTAAAGAACTTATAACAGTATCTGAATTTTCAAGAAAAGAAATTGCAGAATATTATCATATAGATGAAAAAAGGATACATATTACATATAATGGTTGGCAACATGTTGGTAATGTAAAAGAAGATAAAAGAATATTGGAAAAAATAAAAGAAATGACAAATGGAAGAAAGTATTTTTTCTCAATAGGAACATTAACAAAGCATAAAAACTTAAAATGGGTAATAGAAGTTGCTAAAAAGAATCCCAATTACGACTTTTTAATTTCAGGTTTTAAGAACTCTGAAAAAGTATATAAGAAATTAGGAATAGAAAGTACAGAGAATGTTAAGTATTTAGGATATTTAACTGATGCAGAGATGAAAACAACTATAAAAAATTCAGAAGCATTATTATATCCTACATTATATGAAGGATTTGGAATTCCACCGATAGAAGCAATGGCAGTTGGAACTAAAGTTGTTGTATCTGATATCCCAGCCATAAGAGAAATATATGGAGATACTGTATATTATATAAATCCCAATAATTCAAATATAGATATAGAGAAATTGTTAAATGAAAATGTTGAGGATAGAGAAACTGTGCTAGAAAAATATAGTTGGGAAAAATCAGCTAAAAAATTATTAGAAATTTTAGAAACATATGTAAAATAAAACTAGATGAATTTCTGTTATAATCTGCAACTGTTAGAATATAAGTGGAATTTATAATAAAATATAGATAAAATTATGGTTTAATATGATAATAATAGGAAACAATATAAACATAAAGAGGACACAAAATTTTCATTAAATTTAAAATAAGATATTTACAAGTATCTTATTTTTTTATATACTTAACACATATAAAAAATATTTAATTATTATACGAAAGAAAGGGGAAACAAGATGAAAAAATCAATAAAAAATAATGGTATTACATTAATAGCATTGGTAATTACAATAATTGTACTTTTAATACTTGCAGGAGTATCAATTGCAATGCTAACAGGAGATAATGGAATACTAACACAAGCAAGTAATGCAAAAACACAACAAGAATATTCAAGTGTAGTAGAAGGAGTAAGTTTGTCAGCAAGTGAATATACAACAGAGAAACAGACAAACCAAATATCAACAGACAAAAGTTTTTTAGATTGGCTAAAAGATAAGGGATATATAAATGATGCAAATGAAATACAAATAGCAACTTTATTAGGACAAGAATTATCAACAGGAAAAGGTAGTGGAACAAGTGATGTATACAAAATAGAAGAAGTAACAGAAACAGCAAAACTTGCTTCTAATATAGAAGTTGCATCAATAACAGCAGATATAAATAAAGAATATGATATTGTTTATTATGATAAAGACGGAACAAGAAATGTATTAAAAACATTTTCAGTAAATTCAGCAGAACCATTAGAAGAAACAGATCCAAGCTTATTTGTAGTAGATGATGAAGGAACAATATCATTAAAATATTATGATGATTATTATAATGGAAGTAAACAATGGGATATAGAAAATGTAGTGATACCAAGCCAAGTAGATGGAAAAGAAGTAAAACAATTAGAAGAAGGCATGTTTTCAAGAATAAGGAGAAATGAGTATATAAAAGCTGTAGTAATACCTGATGGAGTAACGAGTATAGGAAGTAGTGCTTTTGAGGGGTGTACATCATTAACAACTGTAAGTATCCCAGATAGTGTAACAAGCATAGGAGAAGAGGCTTTTGAATATTGTGAGTCGCTAACAAATGTAACAATACCAGATAATGTAACTAATATAAGTGTTGGGCTATTTGCTAATTGTGTATCTTTATCAAACATAAATATACCTAATAATGTAACTAATATAGATGAAGCAGCTTTTTATGGTTGTGAGTCGTTAACAAATATAAACATTCCAAATGGTGTAACTAATATAGGAGCAGAAGCTTTTAGTAGTTGTATATCGTTAACCAATATGACAATACCAGATACTGTAACGAATATAGGATATGAGGCATTTCTTTACTGTACTGCAATAGAAGAGTTTAACGTGGATGAGAATAATGCTAAGTATTCTAGCAACGATGGAGTTCTTATGGACAAGGCACAGAATGTTTTAATATCATATCCACTAGGAAAAAAAGATGAGCAATATATTGTTCCTGAGAGTGTAATGGCTATAAATCCTTCTGCTTTTTCTGGATGTACATCATTAACAAGCGTAGAAATACCAAATAGTGTAACGAAAATAGAAAGTTATACATTTGAGGGTTGCACATCATTATCAAACGTAGAGATACCAGATAGTGTGACAGAAATAGGTTCTTCCGCTTTTTTCGGATGTACATCATTAACAAATGTAGAAATACCAAATAGTGTAACAGCCATAGAATCTTTTGCTTTTTCAGAATGTACATCATTGAAGAGCATAAAAATACCAGATGGTGTGACAGAAATACAAAGTTATACATTTGATGGTTGCACATCATTATCAAATGTAGAAATACCAAATAGTGTAACTACTATAGTTTATTATTCATTTAGAGACTGTACGTCATTATCAAGTATAACAATACCAAGTAGTGTGACGAAAATGTGGTATAGTGTTTTTGGAGGGTGGACAGCAGACCAAACAATACATGTACCATTTAAGGAAGGAGAATTACCAAAAGATTGGGATAAAAATTGGTTAGGATATGATTGTAAAGCAAATGTGGTTTATGCAAATGAATAAATATTATGAAAGTGAATTAATTTTTTAATTCACTTTTTTAATGGACAGATGTAGTTCAGTTATAATTTACTTGTAGTAATAAACAGCGGATGAAAGATGTGAATAATTATGTGTAAAAGAATATAAAATACTACAACAAAGATTTTATATAGAAATATTAAAAAAATTAAAGTTAAAAAATATAAAATTGGTTTAATATGGAAATTTTGACAGAAATATGAAAAAGTGTGATGGTAAATGAAAATCTTTCAATGTATTGAAATATAAGTAAAAGAAAATTGTTGTCTAATATGCTAATAATGGGAAATAATATAAATATAAAAAGGACACAAAATTTTCATTAAATTCAAAATAAGATATTTACAAGTATTCTATTTTTTTATATACTTAATACATAAAAGTGTATAAAAATACTATACGAAAGAGAGGAAAAAAGAGATGAAAAAAACGAGAAATGAAGGTATTACATTAATAGCATTAGTAATTACTATAATTGTTTTACTAATTCTTGCCGGGGTATCAATAGCAATGTTAACAGGAGATAATGGGATATTAACACAAGCAAGTAACGCAAAGACACAGCAAGAATATTCAAGTGTAGTAGAAGGAATAAAACTTTCTGTGAATGAATATATAACAGAAAAAGAAACAGGAGAAACAACACAAAGTTTCATAGACTGGTTAAAGGAAGCCGGAAGAGAATATATAAATGATGCAAATGAAATACAAATAGCAACTTTATTAGGACAAGAATTATCAACAGGAAAAGGTAGTGGAACAAGTGATGTATACAAAATAGAAGAAGTAACAGAAACAGCAAAGCTTGCTTCTAATATAAAAGTTGCGGCAACAACGACAGAAGAAAATAAAAAATATGATATTGTTTATTATGATGAAAATGGAACAAGAAATGTATTAAATACATTTTCAATAAATTCAACAGAACCATTAGAAGAAACAGATCCAAGTTTGTTTGAAATAGATGATAATGGAATAATTTCATTGAAAGATTATAATGATTATTATATAGGAAAGAAAACATGGACAATAGAAAATGTAGTGATACCAAGTGAAGTAGATGGGAAAAAAGTAAAATATATTGGAAGTTTATTTGAAATGTATGATAGTTGGGAAACACCAGGCTTTAGAAATATAAAGAGCATAATAATACCTGAAGGGGTAGAAGGTATTCAAGGATATTTTAGATGTTGTAGAGGATTAGAAAAAGTTGTTTTACCAAGTACAATAAAATATATAAGCCGTGATGCGTTTGATAGATGTAGTAATTTAACTAGTATAGAAATACCAGATAGTGTAACGAGCATAGGCAGAGGAGCATTTAATAGTTGTACGTCTTTAAAAAGTATAACGATACCAAGTAGTGTGACAGAAATGGGATACGATGTCTTTGATGGTTGGACAGAAGACCAAACAATATATGTGCCATTTAATAGAGGAGAAGAACCACCTAGTGGATGGAATCAAAATTGGTATGGAGGAAGTAGTGCAACTATAGTTTATGCAAATGATTAAAGATTAGAAAAAGTGAATTAATTGTTTAATTCACTTTTTGTATTTTTATGGACAAATGAGGTTTGTTTAGATATAATCTAGTTGTGAGGAAAGATGAAGATTATAGTAAATGGAAAAGCATATGTAAAAGAATATA
>CALXXB010000067.1 GCA_944392525.1 uncultured Clostridia bacterium
ACCTCATCATATCCACCTTTTTCGTCTCTTACAATATTTCCTTGGTCAATTCTTATAACCCTTTTGTTCATTTTATCTACTATGTCTTTAGCATGTGTTGCAACAACTACAGTTGTTCCTCTTAAATTAATATCATTAAGTAGTTCCATTATATCCCAAGCTGTATTAGGATCTAGGTTACCTGTAGGTTCGTCTGCTATAAGCATTGATGGATTATTAACTATAGCTCTAGCTAGGGCTACTCTTTGTTGTTCACCACCAGATAATTCATTTGGATAAACTTTAGCTTTATTAGCTAAGCCTACTAAAGATAATACCATTGGAACTTGTCTTCTAATATGTTTTGGTGTAGCTTTTACTACATACATTGCAAATGCAACATTTTCATATACTGTTTTATCTGGAAGAAGTCTAAAGTCTTGAAATACTATCCCCATACTTCTTCTTAAGAAAGGAACTCTACTTGGTTTTAAAAATGTTGTATCTTTTCCATTTATTATTATATTACCTGATGTAGGTTCTTCTTCTTTTAGAATAAGCTTAATAATTGTTGATTTGCCTGAGCCTGAACTACCAACTAAAAAAGCAAATTCACCCTTATTTATTTTAAAATTAATATTATGAATTGCTTCTGTTCCAGTATCATATTTTTTGCTAACATTTCTAAATTCTATCATTTTATTAAATTCCTCATATATTATGTTTATTAGTTTACTTAATTTTATCTTAAAATAAACCAAAGTAATCATAACAATAATTTTGATTATTTTCAATAGATTAGAGAAAAAAATTTGTATTATTTTTAACCAAAAGTAGAAAAAATTGTATATTTTGGTTTGATTGTGAAAATTGTGTGAAATTTTGTAATAATTAAATTAATCTATAAAAATTTTAAAGTCCAAGCACTATTACTTGGACTTTTCTCAAATATATAACTTTATATTTTTTTATCTACTATCAAAATTTCTTTACTAGACTTAGTTAGTACTTCCGACTCTAATTTACCAACTCTAATAGTATCTTCAATTCTTATACCATATTTACCAGGTATGTATATACCAGGTTCATTAGTTACTATCATGTTTTCTTTTAAAATGTTTTGTGAATTATGGCTTAAATATGGAAGTTCATGTACTTCTAAACCTACTCCATGACCTAAAGCATGTATTAATGTATAATTATATACATAAAAATCATTTTCTACACTTCTTGCAATCATCTTTGAGCTGGTTCCTTCTTTCATTTCTTTTGTAGCACTTAATTGATTTTTTAGAATATAATTATATAATTTTTCTAATTCTTCACTAACTTCTCCTGCAAAAATAGTTCTAGTTATATCTGCACAATATCCTTTGTATTTGGCTCCAAAATCTAATGTGATAGTGTCACCCATACGTATTATTTTATCACTAGGTATTGCATGTGGCTTAGAGGAATTAATTCCAGATGCTACAATACTATCAAAAGCTAGTCCATCTGCACCATTATCTGCAAAAAATTTTTCTATTTCAAATGCAACTTGTTTTTCTGTCATTCCTATTTTAATATAATTTATAAGATGCTCAAAGCATTTATCTGTAATTTCACAAGCTTTTGCAATGTATTCTATCTCTTTTTCATCTTTAATCATTCTTTGCTTTTCAATTACTTTTTCTGTTTCTACTATATTTCTTATTCTATATCTTCTAACTAAATTTTCATATTCTGCGAATGTAACATAATTTTCTTCAAAACCCACATTTTCACAGTCTTTAAAAAAGGTTTGATAATCTATATCACTTAAATCTTTGTTATCATAAATAATAAATTCATCATTTATTGTTAAATGATTATTTACTTCTTCTATATATCTTGCATCTGTTATAAATACATTCTCTTTATCTGTAATTAAGATAGTTCCTTCAACTGGAATGCCTATTAAATATCTTATATTTATTGGATTAGAAATTATTAATCCTTGCACATTTAATAACTTCATTTTTTCTCTAATACATCTAATTTTATAATTCATAAGACATCCCTCCTTAAGAATATTTTTTATGCAAATTATATCTTTTAATTTTAAAGATTTATCTATTTTACTTTCTTGTTTAAATAATAAATTTATCCATTATATGTTCCTAAAGTAAATACTTTAAGTAATGCAAAAAGCATAATATTTTCTGGCACTAGTATTACCATTAATGTAGCTATAACTATAAATGGTCCAAATGGAATATATTCATTAGATTTTTTCTTTTTAGATACTATTAAAATTATACTAATAACTGCTGCAAGTAAGAATGAAAGTATTGATATAATAATAATGTTGTATGCACCAAATATAATACCTAATGCTCCCATTAATTTAACATCACCAAAGCCCATTGCTTCTTTTCCAGCAATTAGTCCACCAATTAGTGTAATTATTAAGAATATTCCACCACCTATAGCTAAGCCTAATAACTTATCTAACATCATGCTAAAACTCATTGTTCCTTCAATAAATGCAAAAATTAGACCTATTTCAAATAATGTTAAAGTTAATCCATTAGGAATTATTTGTTCTTTATAATCTATTGCAAAGGCTGAAAGTAATAGTGGAGTTATTAATAAATATTTAAGTAAATCTAATCTCCAGCCAAACATAAATAAAAGTACTACATATATAATTGCAGTTAAATACATAAATCTAAAGTTTAATCTAAAATCTTTTAAGTATATTTTATAAAAATCTTTACTAAAAATAGGTTTATGCTCACTAAATCTTTTTGTTACCCAGTCGAATACTTGACCAACTCCTAAACCTAATAATCCTATAAAAAAGTAATATAATATATGTATGTCATGTATATACATTTTATTTGTTCCTCCTTAACACTCTTTTTTCTAATTTTCTTTTTAAATTATTTATCTTTACTTTTTCTTCACATAATGGCTCTGTTAATATTGAAAACATTTTCATTCTATTAGTTCCTAGTACATCAGTAAATAACTGGTCTCCTACTTCTGCAATGTTTTTACTATCTTCTATTCCTAATATTTGCTTTGCTTTTTTTAATCCTATTTTTGTTGGCTTTGCTGAAAAATGCACATAAGGTATATCTAGCATTTTTGCAACTTTTTCAATTTTGTCTTTTTTTAAACTATTAGATGCTATGCAAAATTTAATACCTTCACTTTTCATATTATCAATCCACTCTTTAATTCCTTCTAATGGAACTCTATCTAAGTCTATTAATGTATTATCTACGTCTAGTATCATGCCTTTAATATCATTTTCTTTAAGCATTTCTATTGTTATATCCGTTATTTTTCTTACTTGCATATTTGGTGTTAATAACATTTGTATCTCCCATAAATATATTTTAAGTTAATTTAATTTTTTACGATTTTATTCTACCATAGTAAATTTTATTTTTCAATTGTTTTTAACTTAGTTTTTCATCGACGTTTTTCGACGTTTTTTGTAATAAATTATACTACTAATTTACTTTTAAAAGTGATTATATAAAAATATAGGCAAAGTCTTATGTTCTTTTACATAATTTTGCCTACATTTTAATTATTAAAATATTATTGATTTACCTCTTTTAATATAGTTATAATATTTTTTATCAATACTGTAATATTTCTGTTCAAATCTTCTTGTACAAAACAAGAACTTTTGCTATTCCCCTTCTAGTAATTTTATCATTGATAAATATTGCCATATCGTCCATCTTAATATGTATAGGAGCCTGTCTATTTCTTTTATATATTTCTTGATTTATCTTTTTGGTTGCATTATCAATATTTGTTTGTGTCCAATGGTTCTTATTAGATTTACTTTGCTTTTCCATATTTTTTCTTTCCATTATTTATATACTCACAGTCAAATCGATTGCTTCTTACGAAGCTTTGTATCGATTTGACTGTTTTGCAAGTTATTTACATAACTTGCAGTTCTCTTTCTAATTTTTTACAAAATTAGAAAGTCGTGCTCAGACGCACATAACCGTAGCCGTCCACACCGCTGAAGCTGACATACCCACCGCGAAAGGTAGCGCTGTACGCGATGTTAGTACCGTACTGCGAAGAAGACCAGTACCAATCGCTAAGCATAAATTGGTTAACATAGTTACTTGACGTAATTTTGAATTTATCTCCAAATGCTGACCATTCTGATTTTGATGGAACAAACCAACCATCGTTAAATTGTTCTTCTATTACCCCCCACATATCTAAATATGTTCCATTATCATTCTGTTTTCCCCATAACGAGTTTTTCCATTTATTCATGACATATTCTGTATTAGTTCTACCTTCTCCAAAGTCATTATAGTTTGTTGCTACGGTCTTGTCTAATTTTCCAGAGGCTGCATCATACCAACAATAACTTGTTCCTGGATTTACGTCATCTAATGCCATTACGTAAAATCTATCCTTTTTGTTACTATCTTTATCTATTGGTGCTATTACTTTTCCTGTTCCAAAATGTTCATCTGTATATTCTTCATTAATTATGCAATATTCTTTTAAACCTGTTTCTGCCTCATATGAGTAATTACTCCATGAATCACCATTCCATACACCACTTCCACCTACTGCTAAATCTGCATAAATTACGCCATCTGGTACTCCATCTGGTTTGCCATCTTCTCCTGGTAAATCTGCATAATATACTTCGTCTGGATTTAAGTCGGTTATTGGTTCAACTCTTGTACCTGTTATCTTTTTACCTTTCACATAAGCAGTCTTTCCTAATGCTATATCTTCTGGTGTTGCTGTTGCATCTGATGTATCTAAGTCTTCTAATGTTCCTGTTACTCCTCCTAGGGTTATTCCTGCTTTAATATATTCTGGTAATAAGTTTCCATTACTAGAACCATTATTTGCTGAATTATATTTACCTGTTAATATGTTTACTTTAATAGCATTAGTTCCTATTAGTATTCCTATAATAACTATAATTAAAGCAATTGCTATTAATATTATTATTTTCTGTTTTTTAAATGTTTTTTTCATATTCCCCTCTCTTTCTTTAGTTATTTTATATATAATTTTTTCAATAGTCAATATTTTTATGCAAGAAATTTTGTATTTTTTATTTTACTTTTAATCTTATTTTTTTCTTATCTATTTTTTATTTATTCTAGCTCTTTCATAGATAGTTTTACTTTTTGTCTTTCTTTATCTATTCCTATTACTTTAACTTTTACTATATCTCCAATAGATACTACATCACTTGGCTTTTTTACAAATTTATCACTTAATTCAGATATATGTACTAGTCCATCATGTTTTACTCCAACATCAACAAATGCACCAAAATCTGTAATATTTCTAACTGTTCCGTTTAAAATCATACCTTCTTTTAAATCTTCAAATTTTAATACATCACTTCTTAATATTGGTTTTGGCATATCTTCTCTTGGGTCTCTTCCTGGTTTAGATAATTCTTTTATAATGTCTTCTAAAGTCATTTCTCCTACATTTAATTTATTAGATATGTCTTTAATATTTATTTTACTTAATTTTGACTTTATTTGATTAAGCTTTTCTTTATCTAATAAATCTTGTTTAGTAAAGCCTATTATTTTAAGTAAACTTTCCGCTATTTCATAACTTTCAGGATGAACTGCAGTTATTTCAAGTGGATTTGTTCCACCAATTACTCTAATAAATCCTGCACATTGTTCATAAGCTACTTTTCCTAATTTAGGTACTTTTAATAATTCTTTTCTTTCTTTTATACTTCCATGTTCATCTCTATATTTTACAATATTTTTAGCAATTGTTTTATTTATTCCTGATACATAAGAAAGTAGTGATGGAGTTGCAGTATTAACATCAACGCCAACTGTATTTACTGCATCTTCTACAACACACTCTAAGCTTTCAGATAATTTCTTTTGGTCTACGTCATGTTGGTATTGTCCTATTCCTATTGCTTTAGGATCAATTTTTACAAATTCAGCAAGTGGATCTTGAAGTCTTCTTGCAATAGATATTGCGCCTCTTAAAGATACATTTAAATCTGGATATTCTTCTGTTGCAAGTTTAGATGCTGAATATACTGATGCTCC
>CALXXB010000068.1 GCA_944392525.1 uncultured Clostridia bacterium
TCTGTTGTCATAAGTGGAACTGCTTGACGTTGCATGTTAGCACCCATAAGAGCTCTTTTTGCATCATCATGCTCTAAAAATGGAATCATAGCAGCTGCAACTGATACTAATTGTTTTGGTGATACATCTACATATTGTACTTTGTCGTTATCAACTTCTATTATTTCATTTCTACGTCTTACTCTTACTCTCTTATGTACAAAATGTCCATCTTCATCAACTGGTTCAGATGCTTGAGCTATAATATAGTTATCTTCTACATCTGCACTCATATATTCTACTTCATCTGTTAATGTATGAGTTTCTGGATCAACTTTTCTATATGGTGTTTCAATAAATCCATATTCGTTAATTTGTGCAAATGATGAAAGTGCTGATATAAGTCCAATGTTTGGTCCTTCTGGAGATTCAATTGGACATAATCTACCATAGTGTGTATAGTGAACGTCACGTACTTCGAATCCAGCTCTTTCTCTTGTTAAACCTCCAGGTCCTAATGCTGAAATTCTTCTCTTATGTGTTAATTCTGATAATGGGTTTGTTTGATCCATGAATTGTGACAATTGTGAACTTCCAAAGAATTCTCTTATTGCTGATGTAATAGGTTTTGTGTTAATTAATGTTTGTGGTGTTACTACATCTAAATCTTGTATTGTCATTCTTTCACGAACAACTCTTTCTAATCTTGTTAAACCGATTCTAAATTGATTTTGTAATAATTCTCCAACGCAACGAATTCTACGGTTTGCTAAGTGGTCTATGTCATCTGCTGTTCCTAATCCATGAGAAAGGTTAAATAAGAAGTTTACAGATGATAACATATCTTCTGTAGTAATATGTTTTGGTACCAATTCATCTATTCTTTCTTCTATTGTCTTAACTAAATCTTTCTCGTCTGTATTTTCTATAATATTTTGTAAAACATTATAATTAACAGCTTCTTTAATATGTAATTTACTCAAATCTACATTTGGTAATACCTTGTGAATATCTACTGTACCATTTCCTATTATTCTTATTTGTTTATCTAAGTACATAATATCAACTGTATTAATACCAGCATTTTGAATATCTTCTGCAACTTCGTCTCCTATAACTTCTCCTGCTTGTACAAAAACTTCTCCTGTTTCGCTGTCTACTATGTCTGTTGCTGCAACTTTTCCTTTTATTCTTGATGCTAATGATAATTTTTGGTTGAATTTATATCTACCAACTTTTGCTAAATCATATCTCTTATTATCAAAGAATAATCCATTAAATAAGTTTCTTGCAGCATCAACTGTAGGAAGTTCTCCTGGTCTTAATTTCTTATAGATTTCTATTAATGCTTCATCTTGTTCTTTTATTGTGTCTTTGTTAAGTGTTGCTTTTAACATTTCCTCGTCTCCAAAGAAATCAAGCATTTGACTATCTGTTGCTAGTCCTATTGATCTTAATAAAGTTGTGATTGGCACTTTTCTTGTTCTGTCAACACGTACCCAGAAAATATCATTTCCATCTGTTTCATATTCAAGCCATGCTCCTCTTAAAGGCATAACTGTAGATGTATATGTTTTCTTTCCTGTTTTTGTGTCAAATTCTTCTCCATAGTAGCATCCTGGTGAACGTACTAACTGGCTTACTACAACTCTTTCTGCACCATTTATGATAAATGTTCCACTATCTGTCATAAGTGGGAAATCACCTAAATAAATTTCTTGTTCTTTAATTTCACCTGTCTCACGGTTAATTAATCTTACTTTAACGTGTAATCTTGCAGAATATGTTGCATCTCTTTCTTTTGCTTCTTCTACTGAATATTTTGTTTTGTCCTCCATGTAATAATCGAAAAATTCAAGAACTAAATTTCCAGAATAATCTTCAATTGGTGAAATATCTCTTAATACTTCTCCTAATCCTTCTTTTATAAAATAATCATATGAATCTTTTTGGACTTTAATAAGATTAGGCATTTCGATAAAATCGCCAACTTTTGCGAAATCCTTACGAGAAGATTTCTCGTGGTTAATTTCTCTTATTTTCAAAAAAATCACCTCATAAAATATATTAAGCAGAAAAAATATATTTTTTAAAAGAAGTCCTTCTCAGAATTCAAATCGCTTGTCTAAGTTTTAAGATTGTCTGCTCTTGCAACCTTAATCCTTAGGGCTCCTTGAATTTGATTCCTCTCCTTTTAATTTTAAACTTTAGAATAAAAATTTAGAATGGATTTTTAAATTTATGTTTCCTGTAAAAAAGACAATAAAAAAGCAATCGAAAAAATCCTGTTTTTTCAACTCCTTTTATGCTATTTTATTAGGTTTTAACTAATATTTTCTCTTTCTATTTTAACCACCCTATCTAAATATTTTGGGTATAAAAATCCATTTTTAGTAAATTCTAAACAATAGTTTATCACAAACCAAAGCTCAAGTCAAGCTATTTCCGTAGGTTTTTTTAAGTTTTTTACAAAATTATTACAGTTAATTTATCGCCTTCATTTATTATACTATCTTTTATTTTTTATTTCTTTATTTTAAAAAGAAAAAACTATTAAAATATCTTTTAGTATTTTAATAGTTTTTATATAATCTTTTTCTAATTTTTTACTATTTTACATTTATTCTTCACTCAGTTTTTGATTCTTCTTAACAGCTAATCTATAATCCACAAAGTCTTCTATAAGTATCTTTATAATAGCGATAACAGGAACAGCTAGGAACATACCAAGAATTCCAAAATAAGCTCCACCTATTGTTACTGCAAAAAGTACTAAAATTGGGCTAATCTTTAATGATTTACCAACAATCTTTGGATTAATAATATTAGCATCAATTTGTTGTAAAATAATTACTACCACAAGCATCCAAATAGCTTGAGAAAGACCTCCTGTAATTAAAGTAATAATAGCTGAAATACCTACTGCAATAATTGCTCCAACAAAAGGTATCATATTAAATATGCCTATGAAGAATCCAAGAAGTGGTGCATATCTAACTCCCATAATGCTCATTGCAATTGTAACTAAAATTCCTACAACTACAGCATCTAAAAATTGACTTGCAATAAATTTAAAGAAAATCTCATTTGAATGTTTATAATATTTGTCAATATTTTTATAAGTTCTTTCTTTAAATATCGCTTCAGCAAATCTCTTTACAAAAGTTAAAATTTTTCCTCTTTCTGCTAAAACATATATAGAAACGATTACAGCAACAAAAACATCTACAATTCCTGTAACTGCACTTATTGCTCCTGATATGTATTCCATAACTCTATCAAAGTTAAAATATTCTCTTAAGTCAATGTGCTGAATACTTTCAATAAAATCATTTACTTGTTCACTTTTTAATATAGAATCATCTGGTAAGCTATTATATCTCTCTATTGCCGTTTCATAATAACTCTGAATATTACTTACAAAATCCACTATACTATCCCATACAACAGGGAATATAAAACTAAACAAAATAACTATAATTGCTACAATTATTAAATAAACTGTAATAATACTAAAAGTTCTTGCTCTTTTCTTCAACAGTTTTATCTTACTTCTTCTAAAAAAAGTTTCAAACTTCCTACATGGCATATATAATATATAAGCAATAAAAATACCAACAAAGAATGGTGCTAAAACACTTAAGAAGTTACCAATAACATCTGTTACTGCTGTAAAATTATCTAAACATTTATATATGATAATAAGTGCTAATCCTAATAAAAACCAATATCCCCATCTTCTTATTTGTTCTTTTTTATTATTCATTAAAGACCTCCCTAGAACTTTTCTATTCTTTTATTTCTAATCCAACTGGACAATGATCGCTTCCCATTACTTCTGAATAAATACTTGCTTCTTTTATCTTATCTTTAATATCTTCAGATACTATGAAATAATCAATTCTCCATCCTACATTTTTCTCTCTTGCTTTTCTCATATAAGACCACCAACTATATGCATCTTTTTTGTCAGGATATAAATATCTAAACGTATCTACAAAACCCGCATCTAATAATTCTGTCATCTTATTTCTTTCTTCAATTGTAAATCCCGCATTGTGTGTATTTGTTTTAGGATTTTTTAAATCTATTTCCTTATGAGCTACATTTAAATCTCCACACATAATAACTGGCTTTGTCTTATTTAAATTTAATAAATACTTTCTAATTTCATCTTCCCATATTTGTCTATAGTCTAGTCTTTCTAATTCTCTCTTAGAATTAGGTGTGTATATATTTACTAAAAAGAATTTATCAAACTCTAAAGTAATAACTCTTCCTTCTTTATCATGCTCTTCTATTCCTATACCATATTTAACAGATAAAGGTTTTATCTTAGTAAATACTGCTGTCCCTGAATACCCTTTTTTCTCTGCACTATTCCAAAAACTTTCATAACCATCATATTCTAAATCAACTTGACCTTCTTGACACTTTGTTTCTTGAATACAAAATACATCTGCATCAACTTCTTTGAAGAAATCATCAAATCCTTTATTTAAACATGCTCTTATTCCATTTACATTCCAAGATACTAATTTCATTTATATCCTCCTATTTTGTTTTTTCTTATTAATCTATTTACTAAAATTTTCAATTAAATCTATAAGCATCTCATAATATAGATTTACGCTTCCCGAAACCTCTTTATCATCAATCATCCTTTTTAACTCATCTTTATTGACCCATTTCACATCAGAAACTTCTTCCTTTTGCATAACAACATCTTTTAAATCTACATTTTGCTTCGCAAGCCATACATCTACAAAACTATGATATCTTTTAAATGAAAGCATAAATTCCATATTATCTTTATTTAAGTCTATTCCTAATTCTTCTTTTACCTCTCTTAGAGCTCCTTGTAGTGAAGTTTCTCCAGAATCTACGGCTCCTCCTGTTTGAGACCACATGTTAGGATTTATTTTTTTATATGGTGATCTCTTTTGAATTAGAAATTGATTTTTATCATTCATTATACATACATGTACATATTGGCAATATTCCCCATCTATTCTTTCATATCTATCAGCTTTCTTATTTAAAGGTTCTTTCCTTTTATTTAACTTATCTACTATTTCCATTATTTACTCCTAATTATTATTTATAATACCATTAACTCTATCTTTTAGATTAGCCCACATTTTTTTTAAATTGTCATATGTAAGTAAATCATTTACTTCATCAACATTTTTCCAAATAAGATTTTCTCTATCCTTTAATGCTATATCTTTAGAAGTCTCTCCATCATCAATTGCTAAATAATAATATGTTTCTACATCTTTTTCTTTTCCTGAACTATATCTATCAATTGCAATTACTTCATTGTCTATCAAATGATTCTTTCTTAATGTTTCTTCTTCTGTTTCTCTTACAGCACATTCTGAAAGAGTTTCTCCTTCTTCTAAATGTCCTTTTGGGAATGAATAGTCATCTTGATCTTCTCTGTAAACTAAACCTACTTTCTTATTTTCTAAATTAATTAATATTGTTCCTGCTTTTTTAATACTCATAATCTCCTCCTTAATATTTAATATTTTACTATAAAATAGTAAAAATATCAATTTTATTATTATATTATTTAAAAGACAGCCTATAAATTAGACTGTCTTTCAATTTTCATATTCAATTAATTTTATTCTACTACTGAAACAGTTAGATATCTAACTCCCCATGCAAGTGCTTCTGCATGTGTGTTAACAAATATATCTATCTTGTTACCATTTACTGCTCCGCCTCTATCTTCTACTGTATAAATATGTCCACCAATGTTTAATTTAGTACCAAAAGCAAATTTTGAAGAAGCTGCTACTGTTCTTCCTGCTGTTGCTTTTGTTCCTGATGCAGTCATTCCGTTTGTTTTACCACAACATTTGCTACAAGGACAATATGCTGTAATTTTATAAGTAACTCCTCCACTAGTTGATGCTGTTGATGCTGAAGTTCTTGTTGCAGTTGAACCTCTTGAAGTTGCTTTCTTTTGAACTTGAACAATTTTATCAACTGGTTCTGTAATTACTTTTTCAGAAATAACTGTTTTTTCAATCTCAACATCGTTTTGATATTT
>CALXXB010000069.1 GCA_944392525.1 uncultured Clostridia bacterium
TAAAGTACATAACATTATACTTTATAGGAGGTAATTTAAATGAACAAAGCTGAATTAATCGCAGCAATGGCTGCAAAAACAGGTGAAACAAAAAAAGCAGCTGAAGCATCAGTTAATGCTTTTGTAGAAGTTGTAACAGACTCACTAAAAAAAGGAGATAAAGTTCAACTAGTTGGATTTGGTTCTTTTGAAGTTAGAAAAAGAGCAGCTAGAAAAGGTAGAAACCCACAAACTAAAGAAGAAATCAAAATACCTGCATCAAAAGCTCCAGTATTCAAAGCTGGTAAAGCATTAAAAGATTTAGTAAACAAAAAATAAGATTATTAAAAGATATATAAATATATGATATCATATGAAAAGAAGCTAGAGATAGCTTCTTTTTTGTTTATTAGACTTTAATAGTTTTAAAAATGAGAAAGTAAAAACAGAATATAAAAAGTATCTATTTTATAAAGGAATTTTTTAATTTTATTTCTTAATATCTTGTTGTTATTTATTTTTATATAATATCTAATCATTAATATGAACATTTATCATATAGAAAGAATATAGTATCATAATTTTATTGTTAAATTTCATAAGATTTGATTCATAATCATATAATTTTTAATTTTAGTATGATATTCAGTATCAATAATGAATAATTATAAAAATCTAAAAATATTATAGAATGTAAGCTACAAATAGTCGTAAATATTACAGCGTATATTCCTACGGAAACAAGCAAAAGTGTACTTTTTATACAAAATAATTTACATAATTATTACAAAATTATTAAAAAAGCTTTACAAAATGACAAAAATGTAATATAATGTTGTCGGACTTAAATAGAAACATAGGGAACAGCCATATAGCTAGAAGTTCAAAAAATAAAAAAAGAGGGAAAAAAGATGAGAGAAGTACCAGAAACCATTAATTCCGTAAGAAAAAATGACGATGGAATTAAAGACAATAGCGAATATGCCATTTGTCTATACGTTTGTGGTGCTTTTTTGATGTAATAAACTTAGGATTTTACTCAAGAAATAATAAAAGGAAAATCTTAGGTTTATATTTTTTTTCTTTAAAAAATTTTAAGGAGGGGAAAGGAATGAAAAGCTTTAAGGCAAAACTAACCATATTATTAATTGCAATGTTAGTCATTACAATGCTAGTACCATTTAGTAGTGTAGCAGCAGCAAATGATGAAGGTATAGAAATGATACAAGAGGCTGACGGTGACGTTGTAATTTATGTAGATGGATTAGAATCAAGTTTTGAGTATGCTTTATCAGACAAAACTGATGCAACAGATATAGAGTTAGATTATATAAATTCAGTTGAAGATGATGAAGGTAATCAAGTAGCATTAATTACAAATAATGATTTAACAAAAAATAATTTATACATAAGAACAGAAGATAAAACTGTAACATATACACTAGATTTTAGTGATATGCTTACACAAGATAAAATGGAAGAAGTAAAAAATACTTCTAATAGAATATCAACAAAAGTTTTACAAGGAATTGTTGATAGAACAGAAACAATTGAAGGAAAGAACTATACTTATACTGTTGGAGGATTAAAAATAGAAGATGATGCAAATGCAGAGTATTCTTATCAAATATTTAAAGCAACAGATGAAAGATATAGTGAACTTCAAAGTTTAACAGATGAACTTAATAGCGAAGGTTATGACAATGAACCTATGTATACAAAGATTGAATTAGCTAACAATTTTTATAATTTATACAATGAATTATTAGCTGAAGTTAATTGGCAACCAGTAGATGAAAGTATGGAGATTAAGCAACCATCAGATGCTACTGACGGAGAAAGATATATTGTAATGTTAAGAAAAGTTGCAGATGACGGAACAACTTATGATGCTAAATTTATGAAATCAAATTTAGGAATTCAAGAGGGTAAAGACAAAGATAAACAAGAAGTAACAACTCAAGAAACTTCTAAATTACCTATAACAGGAGATAGCATTGTTTTATTCGTTGTATTAGCTGCTTTAGTAATAATTGCAATAGTTGTATTTATTAGAATGAAAAAATTAAATAAAAAGGCAGATAAATAATGAAAGCGAAAATATATAAGATAATCTTTTGTATTCTTATTATTTCAATCATATTAGTAATAGGTTTAATTCTTATTAAAAATATGCAAAGTAATGAAAATGAAAAGAAAAATCAAGAGGTCGTAGAAGTATTTTCAAGTGCAGATAGCACACAAAAACAAGAGTTAACGTTAGATGGCTATAAAGTAATAGGTATAATAAAAATTCCAGCAATTGATTTGGAATATCCAATTTTAGAGATGGACGTTTCAAACCCAGAGGAAGCAAAAGAGCCAATGAGGATTGCTATTATTAAATACTGGGGTGGAGATGTTAATGGATATGGAAACTTATCACTTGCAGGTCATAACAATTATAATGGAACAATGTTTGGAAAAACAAAATATTTAGAAATAGGTGATATAGTAGAGCTAACAGATTTAAATAATCAAACAGTTCAATATCAAATATATGACATTTTTAAAACTGATCCAAACGATGTAACTATATTAGAAACAAAAGATGAGACAATAAGAGAAGTTACTCTAATTACATGTACAAATGGTAATAGAGAAAGATTAATTTTAAAAGCCAAAGAAATTATATAGAAGGAGGAGGTTTTGATGGCACAATTTAAGAAGCCAAGTAAGAAAGCAACAATTATAACAGCTGCTATAATAGTAATACTTCTAATTATTGCTGCTACTGGTACAGTTGTGTTCTTAAAGGATAGAGGTTCAACAGAAGCTGCTGAAATAGGTCAAGAAGAAGTTTCAACTCAAAGTGAAAATTCAGATAGCCAAACACAAACAGGAGAACAATCTAGTGAAGAACAAACAGCATCAGAAGAAACAACTACTGGAGAAGTAGCAACACAAGGAGAAGAAGGAACAGAGGCAGCTCAAGGGACAACACAAACAGGAACACAAGGTACAACAACAGGTACTACAACTGGAGGAACAACTACTACAACAACAGAAGGCATACAAGAATCAACAATAACAAGAACAGAAACAGTAGAGACAGTAACACCTTGGGAAAACCAAATTTTAGGATGGACTCCAAGTGGAGTTAATGCAGACTTTGCAAGCGCAGGGTTATCTACATTAAACGTACAAGAAGATGACGTAAAAATTGAAAAAGAAGCCTATACAAAAACAGGAGAAGGATTAGCTCAAGTAGGAGAAGTAATCGAATATAAGATTACTGTTATGAATAATTCTGAAAAAGCTGTTGAAGTAAAAGATAGAATTCCAGAACAAACTACTTATGTATCAGCATCAGCAGATAACGGAGCTGAAGAAGTTAAAGAAGATGATGGAACTGTAACAGGTTTAGTTTGGAATGTAGAAGCTGGAAAAACAATTGTATTATCTTTCAAAGTAACTGTAAATGCAGGAGCAACAGGAGTAATATCAAATGTTGCTGTTGCAAATGGTGAAGAAAGTGACCCAACAGAAACAGCAATTGTAGAAATAACAAAAACAAGTGAAGTAAAATCAGGTGACACAGTCTTAGAAGGTGAAGACAAAGTTGCTAAAGAAGGAGATTTTATTACTTATACTGTTTCAGTTAAGAATACAGGAAATGAAAAAGCAACTGTAAATGTTAAAGACGTAAAATTATCAGAATTAATTGCTAAAGGAATTTTAGAAGTTGAAGAAGCTTCAAAAGCAACTGCAGATAAATTAATGGCTGGAACAGATGTTACAGTACCTGCAGGAGAAACTGTCGAATTAACATTCACAACTAAAGTGCTAAAAGTTGATGGAGCAATTACTAATATTGTTACAGCAGGAGATAATGATACTACAGAGCCAGAAGATCCAATAACTACAGATACAGTTGAAACAAAAGGATTATTAGTTGAAAAAACTGTAGATGATACTCCAGAAGTTGGAGAAGCATATAGATTTGATGAAACAGTAACGTTTAAAGTTACAGTTACAAATACAGGTAGTACAACATTAAATAATATTGATGTAACTGATACATTAAAAGATGCTAAATTAACTGATGGAACAGTACCAATCAAAGAATTAGATTCAGGAAAATCTGTAACATTAACTTACGAATATAAAGTTCAAGAATCAGATGTAGAAAAGGGTTCTTTTGTAAATGGTGTTACAGCTAAGACAGATGATGGAGTAACAGGAGAAGATGAAACTGATCCAATTCCAGTAGAACAAAATTATTCTTATACAGTAGAATATTATTATGATGGAAAAATAGATAATAGTAAAACAGAGACAGAAACAGCAAAATTTAAAGATGTAATAGAAAATTATCAAGATAAAAATATTACAGGATATAAATTAGATAGAACAGAAAACTTACCATTAACTATATCAGGCAATGAGGCTGATAATGTAATCAAAGTATTCTATGTAAAAGATACATTTGAATATACTGTAGAATACTACTATGATGGAAAAATAGATGATAAGAAGACAGAAACAGAAACAGCAACATATCAAGATGTAATAGAAAATTATGAAGATAAAAATATTACAGGATATAAACTAGAAAAAACAGAGAACTTACCATTAACAGTAAGTGAAAAAGCTGAAAGTAATGTAATCAAAGTATTCTATGTAAAAGACGAATTCAAGTATACAGTAGAATACTACTATGATGGAAAAATAGATGATAAGAAGACAGAAACATATACAGCAACATATCAAGATGTAATAAATAATTATGAAGATAAAAATATTACAGGATATAAATTAGATAGAACAGAAAACTTACCATTAACAGTAAGCGAAAAAGCTGAAAACAATGTAATCAAAGTATACTATGTAAAAGATGAATTCAAATACACAGTAGAATACTACTATGACGGAACAATAGATGACAAGAAAACAGAAACATATACAGCAACATATCAAGATGTAATAGATAATTATGAAGATAAAAATATTACAGGATATAAACTAGAAAAAACAGAGAACTTACCATTAACAGTAAGCGAAAAAGCTGAAAATAATGTAATCAAAGTATTCTATGTAAAAGATGAATTCAAGTATACAGTAGAATACTACTATGACGGAACAATAGATGACAAGAAGACAGAAACATATACAGCAACATTTAATGACGTAATAAGAGATTATGAAGATAAAAACATTACAGGATATAAATTAGATAGAACAGAAAACTTACCATTAACAGTAAGCGAAAAAGCTGAAAACAACGTAATTAAAGTATACTATGTAAAAGATGAATTCAAGTATACAGTAGAATACTACTATGATGGACAATTAAATGAAGAAAATACAGAAACATATACAGCAACGTTTAATGACGTAATAAGAGATTATGAAGATAAAAATATTACAGGATATAAATTAGAAAAGACAGAGAACTTACCATTAACAGTAAGTGAAAATTCTGAAAATAATGTAATCAAAGTATACTATGTAAAAGATGAATTCAAGTATACAGTAGAATACTACTATGATGGACAGTTAAATGAAGAAAATACAGAGACATATACAGCAACATTTAATGACGTAATAAGAGATTATGAAGATAAAAATATTACAGGATATAAACTAGAAAAGACAGAGAACTTACCATTAACAGTAAGTGAAAATCCTGAAAATAATGTAATCAAAGTATTCTATGTAAAAGATGAATTCAAATACACAGTAGAATACTACTATGACGGACAATTAAATGAAGAAAATACAGAAACATATACAGCAACATTTAATGACGTAATAAGAGATTATGAAGATAAAAATATTACAGGATATAAACTAGAAAAGAC
>CALXXB010000070.1 GCA_944392525.1 uncultured Clostridia bacterium
TTCTATAAGTTTCTAATCTCACTCGCATAGCGAGCGGTTTTTGTTTCACTTCGTTCCACAATGCTAAAGCTTAATTATAAAAAACATTTCTAAGAATAATCCTAGAAATGTTTTTATTTTATCCAGCTGGTGTGTCTTTCCAATATTCTGGAATTTCATCGTAATTTTCTAAACTTGTACAACCATAGAAACATGCATGTCCATCTGGTGAAGCAATATAATTATTCTCTTCTGAATTTGTTCCTGTTAACCACAATTCTGGAGCACTTCCCTCTAGACTTTCACAATTTAGAAAACAATCATTAAAATCTCGTACATTATCTAAATTGCAGCCTTCAAAAATTCCTTCTCCTAATGTTGTTAAATTATAACAATTTCTGAAAGTAGAATTAAAGTTTGTTACATTTGTACAGTTTGCAAACACATAATCTCCAACACTTTCTAGGTTATAACAAAGCCCAAAACAATAATAAAAACTTTTTATATTTTCACAATTCAAGAACAATTTATCTGGTACTTCTCTCAAAGGTGTTTCTGAAAAACTTACAGTTGAAAGTTCTTTAAAACTTCCTTGTGTTGGTGTTGCTATCTCATTTAGATTTGTATTTCCTAGATATATTGTTTTTAGTCCTGTTGTTCCCCACTGTTTTACTTTTACTAATTTATCTTTTCCTTGAGCATCATATGAAAATTCCAAGACATCATATTGACCTGTTATTGAAACCTCTTTTGTTCCACCTGTCGTATATGTGTGCACTGCTTTTCCATCAATATTGTCATTTGTTACATCTTGTGTTACTTCACCATCTCCCCAGCCCACATTAAAATTATATACTGAATCATGCCAAATATTATCTCCTGAATCATCTGTTTCTTCCCATCCACTATAATGTGGCAATTCTATTGTATCTCCTGCTGATACTTCATAAACTAATATTAGTGCTTCTTTTCTTGTATCTGCTTCTAGTTCTATTTTCCCTTCAACACTCCAAATTTGTTGTGGCGTTTCATTTATATCATAATAATTAACTTCATAATTACCGCCTTCCTCTTCAATTTTATAAACATCACTTGAACCCGTGCCGTTTCCTAAAGACTGTCTACTTCCTGTTAAAGCTTCTACATTAATTATTCCTGTTGAACTATCTGCATAGCCTTTCTGTGACAAAAAGTCTAAGAATGATGAATATGATGCTAATGCTTTTTCTTCCTTTCCTTGTATTTTAACTGTTTCTGTACTTGCTAATTTTGTATTACTTGCTGTATTTATCTCTATTTGATATTCATTATAAGCAAGTGCAATTCCTTCTCTTACAGATCCATGTGCTTGTTCAATTTTAGCATTGTTTGCTTGTGTTAAAATTCCATTTTGTCCTGTCAACATTGCAATTGATACTCCTGCTAAAATTAGTAAAACTATAATAGTTATTACTAATGCAATTAATGTAATACCTTTAGCTTGTTTTAATTTTCCTCTCATTTCTTTTCCTCCTTATTTATTATATTTTTATAAATTTAAAAACTTATAACTTTTTAAACGCAAAAAAGATAGCAATAAAACCTAGTTCCTAGGTTTCATCACTATCTTTACTATCTATATCTATTCTTTTTTCATTTATTAATAAGTTATCTGTGTGTGTGTGTGTGTGTGTGTGTGTGTACAGCCACAAGGCTTTCAAGCTCTATTTTTTCATGTTTTTCTCCTTTTTTCTTTAGTTTTTCTATTAAATATTATATTATTATTTTTACTTTGTCAATATATTTTACACCTTATTTATATCTTTTAATAAAAAAATATTTTTATAAATTATTTTAATTTTTGGTAAATTTTCTTGACAATACGTATTTACACGTGGTATAATTGCAAATAGAAAGGAGGAGCTCTGATGCGTGCAAAAGAGCTAATAAAATTGCTAAAGCAAAATGGTTGGCTTGAAATATCTCAAAAAGGTTCTCATTTAAAAATGAAAAAACGGAAAACAAATTGAGATAATTCCTATACATAATGGCGACATTCCAATCGGGACAGCTAATGCAATTTTAAAAAGGACAGGGCTAAAAAAATAGCCCTTCCGATTAATCATAATAATTAATGCTACGCATTTTCTTCTTTCTAATATATATATAATAGGAGGTTTTAAAATGAAAAATAAAAATTTATCTTTGACTGTTTATCCTGCTATATTTACCAAGAAAAATGATGATGGTGAATATTATATGGTTGATTTTATTGACCTAAAGAACTGCTCAACTTATGGAAAAACATTGCAAGAAGCTTTTTATATGGCTCAAGATGCTATGGGATTATTTTTGGATACTGAAACTTCATATCCTAATCCAACTACAGATTTTAGCAAAATAAAATTAGAACCAAACCAATTTATTTCTTTCGTAAATATTGATATGGACGAATATAGGAAAAAATTTAATAACAAATCAATAAAAAAGACTTTGACCATACCAGTATGGTTAAATCAGTTGTCGGAAAAAAATAATATTAACTTTTCACAAGTATTACAAGAAGCATTGAAAGAAAAGTTAGGTATTGAATAATTTTTCATGACATATAATATATATATTAGAAAGCACGCATTTGCTCCTTTAGAAGGAGAAAAAGCTAGATTAGGTATTCTAATCTAGCTTTTAACTTTTTATATTATTGTTATTTTATTACTTAAAAATAAAAGTATCAGTGTTTTTTTAGATTAGGCAATTTGCGTAGGGGATATTAAGGGTAGCAAATTGCCGGTAAGTATAGCTTAAATCTAAAAAAACACTCTAATCCCCTGTAAATATTAATGACGTGTCCCAAATTGCACAAAAAAGAGCAAAAGGAAACGTCCCCAATTTATTATTTTAAATATTTTCTTACTTCTTTTAAAAGTTTTTCTTTAACTTGTTCTACATTTCCTTGAACTAATGCACCAGCAGCACGAGGGTGACCTCCACCACCAAACATTAAGCATACATCAGAAACATTAACATAGCTTCCAGAACGCATAGAAACTTTATAAGCCTCTTCATTATCTTTTTGTCTGATAAAAATAGAAACCTCAACACCTTCAATGCTTCTTCCTATATTTACTAATCCTTCATGGTCTCCTTCTTCTGCTTTTACTTCATCTAAATCTTTTTGGTCAATATAAGAAAATGCAACTTTACCATCTTCTAATAATTCTAATCTATCCATTACTCTTTTTTGTAATTCAAAATTAGCCTTCGTTTTTGTTTGAAGAGTTCTTTTACAAATATCTGCTATATCAACACCTTTTCTTAATAACTCTGCTGCATATTCAAAAGTATCAGCTGTTGTTGCAGAATATTGTAATCCTCCTGTATCTGTTATAATTCCTGTCATTAAACATGTTCCTATTTTTACATCTACTTCTATTTCATAATAAGAAAGAATTGCAAGTAATATTTCCGAACATGCTGGAGCTACTGGATTTACATAGTTGATATCTCCATACATATTATTACTTCCATGATGATCTATTACAATTGTCTTCTTAGCATTTTCAAAATATTCTCTATTATCTAATCTCTTAAAAGTAGCACAATCCAAACTTATCGCTAAGTCATATTCTTTTATATCACTTTTTCTTTTTATCCCATTAGCTCCTGGTAAGAAATCAAAAGTTCTTGCATAAGATGTCATAATTAAATCTGCATTTTTTCCTAACTTTTCTAATGCAAGTTTTAATCCCAAACTACTTCCAATCGCATCTCCATCTGGTGTTTCATGAGTTAATAAAACTATTGCATCCGCTTTTTTAATTTCTTCTAAAATTTCATCTAATGTCATTATTTATTCTCCTCTTCTTCTTTTTTTGGCATTATCTCTTTTAATATACTATCTATTCTTGCTCCATATTCCATAGAATCATCTAATTCAAATATAATTTCTGGAGTATTTCTAAGATTTACTCTTCTTGCAAGCTCACTACGAATAAAACCTGCTGATTTTTTTAGAGCCGCTAAAGTTTGTTTTACATCTTTTGCATTTAAGATACTTACAGATACTTTTGCAAATTTTAAGTCATTTGTAACTTTTACTTTAGTTACACTAATCATTCCTGTTGCATTCGGATTTTTTAGTTCATAATTTATAATTTGGCTAAGTTCTTTTTTATATTGTTCATTAATTCTTTCTAATCTACTTTTACTCTCTGGCATTTTAATCCCTCCTTATATAGAAAGAATATCCTTTTTTCTCCATTCTTATTTGTAAAACGTTTTTTAGAGAAAAAAGGATGGTTTTCTTATTTCTTTATTATTTTATCTTTTTATTTCTTCCATAACATATACTTCTATGATGTCTCCTTCTTTAACATCGTTGTAGTTTTCAATTTGCATTCCACATTCAAATCCTTTTCCTACTTCTTTAACATCATCTTTAAATCTCTTAAGTGTTGCAAGTTTTCCGTCATGGATAACAACATTATCACGAATTACTCTTACTCCTGCATTTCTTTCTACTTTTCCTGATAATACATATGCTCCTGCAATTGTTCCAACATTTGATATTCTAAATGTTTGTCTAACTTCTGCATTTCCTATTACTTTTTCTTCGTATTTAGGTTCTAGCATACCCTTCATAGCCATTTCAACATCTTCTATTGCTTGGTAAATTACAGAATATTGTTTAATTTCTACTTCGTCTTTCTTAGCTTCTTCTTTAGCTACATTATCAGGTCTTACATTAAATGCAATTATAATAGCATTTGAAACTTTAGCAAGCGTAACATCTGATTGATTTACAGCTCCAACTGCTGCATGAATTACTTTTACTTTAACTTCTTCATTTTCAAGTTTTTCTAAAGATTGTTTAACTGCTTCAACAGAACCTTGAACATCTGCTTTAACAATTAAGTTTAATACTTTTAGCTTTCCTTCTTCCATTTGACTAAATAAATTATCTAATGTTACTTTTGTAGCTTGATTAATTGCTTTTTCTCTTGCTTGACGTTTTCTTCTTTCTATTAGGTGTTTTGCAACTTTTTCATTCTTAACCTCATAGAATGTATCTCCTGCTTCTGGAACTTCTGTTAATCCCATAATCTCTACTGGTGTAGATGGTCCAGCTGATTTTACAGATTTTCCTTTATCATCTTTCATTGCTCTTATTCTACCAATAGAAGAACCAACAACTATAGTATCTCCTACATCTAGAGTTCCTCTTTGTACTAATACTGTTGCAATTGCACCTCTTGATTTATCTAGTTTAGCTTCTATTACTGCACCTTTAGCTTGTTTATGTGGATTTGCTTTTAATTCTAACATATCAGCTTCTAATAGTACCATTTCTAATAATTGGTCAATATTTGTACCATTTTTAGCAGATATTGGAACAAATATAGTATCTCCACCCCATTCTTCTGGTACTAGGTCATAAGCCATTAATTCTTGTTTAACTTTTTCAGGGTTGCTATCTGGCAAATCTATTTTGTTAATTGCAACTATTATTGGGATTCCAGCTGATTTAGCATGGTTTATAGCTTCAATTGTTTGTGGCATTACACCA
Organism: uncultured Clostridia bacterium; assembly: GCA_944392525.1. The sequence goes on from CALXXB010000070.1 coordinate 5,525, forward strand.
TCATTTGCAGCAACAACTAATATTGCTATATCTGTAATTTGAGCACCTCTTGCTCTCATTGCAGTAAAAGCTTCGTGTCCTGGTGTATCTAAGAAAGTAATTTCTCTGTCATTTACTTTAACTTTATAAGCACCAATTGCTTGAGTAATTCCTCCTGCTTCTCCTTCAATAACATTTGTTTTTCTTATTGTATCTAAAAGTGAAGTTTTTCCATGGTCTAC
>CALXXB010000071.1 GCA_944392525.1 uncultured Clostridia bacterium
TTTTTAAATACCTTTTCGAAATAAGGATGAGCTTTTATTGAAATAAAGAATAATACTACTGCTAGGATTGGCATTGTTACTACAAATATCAATGCTAATTTACTATTAATGCTAAATGCCATTACTAATGCAAATATAAGCATTATAGGTGCTCTAACTAAAATTCTTATAATCATTTGGAAAGCCTGTTGTACATTTGTTACATCTGTTGTAAGTCTTGTTACTAAACTTGATGTTGAAAATTTATCTATGTTTGTAAAAGAATAGTTTTGTATATTATAAAACATTCCCTGTCTTAGATTTTTTGCAAAACCTGCTGATGCTTTTGCTGCATATCTTCCTGATAGCATTCCAAATGTCAATGATAAAAAGGCTGAAACAACTAATATAGCTCCTATTTTAAAAATATAATTCAAGTCACTATTTTGAATACCAACATCTATTATTTTTGCCATTAAATATGGAATTAGAACTTCCAAGATAACTTCAAAAACAACAAAAATAGGTGTTAATATTGTATCTTTTTTATACTGTTTTATATACTTAGCTAATTTTTTTATCATTTTTTTATCCTCTCCTTTTCTCTAAATTTGTAGACATCTTTTTTGTCAGTTCTACATATTTTCTTACTTCCTCTTTTGTTAGTCCTTCCATTGCTTGTTTTTCTACTTTTCTAATATTTTTTTCAACTTCTTTTCTTATTTTTAGTGCTTTTTGAGTCAAAACTATCCTTCTTAGCCTTGCATCATTACCTACTGTTTCTCTTTTTATCAACCCATTTTTCTCCATGTTTTGAAGCATCCCTGCTATACTTGCCCTTCTTATGTCAAAATTCTTTTCAATGTCTTTTGCAAAAACATCTTTTTTTCTAGACTCATCATAGATAAAACCAATCATCGCAGATTGAACACCTGTTATTCCATATTTTGCAAGCTTAAAATCCATCTCTCTTTTCAATTGTCTTGATAATATGTGTATACCTTTTCCTAGAGTATCATCACACATAAGTTTCACCTCACAAAATAATAATTGTTAGCTACCTAACAATTATTTATTCTAAAACTTTATTTTTTATTTGTCAAGAGAATTTTTCATTTATTTAAAATTATTTGACTTTTTAGTATTTTCTGTTATAATAATTATAGGAAATGGATAAACCACAAACGTGGTTTGCCAGTTGTATGTTAAAAAAACACATTGAACCGCCAAGTTACAGATGTGTTTTTTTATTGGTTATTTTTGTTTGCTTATTATTATGACTAATATTATAGCCAAGGCAAACGATATGATAGTTACTGATACTAAACCAGTAAAAAGTAATTTAATTATTGAAAATAACATTTCTACCATACGCCTCACCTCCTCTTCTTATGTAGGAGGCAAACCACATCTGCTTATCTCATTTCCTATTTTTATAGTATATTATGTTTCTTCTCTAAAAACAAGCGAACATGTAAATTTTTATTTATAAATTCATTATTTTAATTTTCAATAAATTTTCTTGGAACTCTTTTCCCTATTGTACTTAATATTTCATAATTAATTGTATCACATTTTTTTGCTATCTCTTCTAAAGTAATATTTTTATTATCCCATATATATACGTCATCACCAATATTAACATTTTCTAAATCAGTTACATCTACCATAAAACTATCCATACATATACTTCCTACAATAGGAGCTTTTTGGTTATTTATTATTACTTCTCCTACATTTGATAGAACTCTTCTAAGCCCATCTGCATAACCAATTGGTACAGTTGCAATTTTAGACTTTCTCTTAGTTATATATCTTCTCCCATAACTAATGCTAGTATTTTCTTCTACTTCTTTTAAAAATGTTATTTTTGATTTTAATGTTGCCACAGGTTTTAAATCTATTTTTTCTTTTATACCATTTCCTGATTCATAACCATACATTATTATTCCAGGTCTTACTAAATTATGCTGATATTCTTTAAAATTAATAATTCCATTTGAAGCTAAGCTATGCACATATTTTATATCAAAATTTTCTTTTACCTTTTCTACACCCTTTTCAAACTTTTCTAATTGTATCCTTGTATATTCAAAATCTTCATCTGCTGAAGATAAATGTGTATATACTCCTTCTACTTTGATATTTGAATTTTCTTTTATTTTTTCTATAAAACTATCTAGATTTTCTAAATCTACTCCTGTTCTTCCCATTCCTGTTTCTATTTCTATATGAACACGCAATTTAGAATTTTTCTTTTTAGCTTCTTCTAAAAATTCATTAGAACATAAACCAACACTTAAATCATTTTCTATTATTTTATCTATTTCTGTAATACATGGCTGATTAAGAATAAATATATCTTTTTTATAACCTATTTTTCTTAGTTCAACTCCTTCGTCTACAATTGCTACTGCTACTATATCAAAATCATTTATAATATCTAGCCTTTTATTTATATAAGTGCCATATCCTTCTGCTTTTATTACTGGCATAAGTACTGTCTCTGGTTTTAAAAACTTTTTAATTTGTTCTATATTATATTTAAAATTATCTAAATTAACCTCTAAAACAGTAGGTCTTGTTATATTATCTATCATATAAATCTCCTTCGATATTATTACCTTTTCCATCTTGTTTTTCACTCTCACCAATTACTACTGCTGAAGGCTCTGTATTACTTATATATTTTCTACTTTGTTCATCTATTTCTATATCAAAATCTTTTTCATCTATTAATACTTGTGCAACTATTTTATCATTGCTACAAACATAAATTATCCCTTCATTTGATTTTTTCAACTGATATGTATGATTATGATATTCAAAAGTATTTTGTTTCTCTTTTATTGCTTGAACTACACTTTCTTCAAAATTCTTAGCACCTTCAATTGGAATCATAATAGTCCCATGCCATTCCGTGTCATGTTCCTTTTTTACTGCAAATGCAGCTTCTGGAGAATTCGCAAGACATTCACCCCAACTTTCAAACCTTTTAGTTGGGTTACGAGCATCTTTTTCTAAAAAAATTCCATCATCTGTTCTTTTTATAAAATGATGTCCGTTTTTTGAACATCTATATAGGACTAAATATTCATCTTCTTTTAATTCAGTATTTTCAAGTAGTCTCACAAAAGGAAATAACTCTAATATACTTGAAACATTTTTTTCAAAATTATTTTCATCATTTTCCTCTGGAAATATACAAGTCTCAACTTCAAGTGCATATCCACCACAATTTAAACGCCAATTAAACTCTTCTTCAACTCTATCTGATATCATTTTAGAAAGTCCATCTTCTTCAAATATTTCCCCACTAATTAAAGATTTTACATGTAAATAGTTTTTAACTATCCTATCTTTATGATTTAATTTTTCCTCTATTATTCCGTCAAAGTCTGTTAAATCTGGTATATCCATTCTTTCTACTAATAGTCTTCTGATCAAAACTTCTATAATTGCTTCTATATATCTACTTTCATAAGGATATGATGCTCTTCCAATTTGAGTTTCATATTCTATATATTCTTTTTCATTTTGAGTAAGTTGAATTTTTCTTTTCAAATCCATTAAAGAATCTACTGTTATATCTTTATCATAAAAATGTAATTGCTTATTTTCATCGTTTATTGTACTATTGTATAAATTAATAAATGCTCTTATTGAAGATAGTTTATAATTAATTTCATTTTCAATGTCATCTTCTTTTAATTGATCAAACCACTCCCAATCTTTTTGAAAATCTTCTTCAATTTGTCCTATAATTTTCTTTTGAATTTTATTTTTAAACTTTTTCTCAAATTCCATTTTTTTATCCTTTCATGATATACTTTATAATAAAATTTTATAATAAAATTTTATATATTTCAAGGAATATTACATTTTATAAAATAATTAATTCTTTTTAAATAAAATAAACCCTCCTTATTAAACTTTTTTGTCTAATAATTTGGGTTCACTTCAAATAGACTTCTTTATTACTTTATATAAATAATTAAATTATTTCATAGCTTCTTCTACTGCAACAGCTACTGCAACTGATGCTCCAACCATTGGATTATTACCCATTCCGATTAATCCCATCATTTCAACGTGTGCTGGTACTGAAGAACTTCCTGCGAATTGTGCATCTGAGTGCATTCTTCCCATTGTATCTGTCATACCATATGATGCAGGACCTGCTGCCATATTATCTGGGTGTAATGTTCTTCCTGTTCCTCCACCTGAAGCAACTGAGAAGTATTTCTTACCTGCTTCTATTCTTTCTTTCTTGTATGTACCTGCAACTGGATGTTGGAATCTTGTTGGGTTTGTTGAGTTTCCTGTAATTGAAACATCAACATCTTCAAGCCACATGATTGCTACACCTTCTCTTACATCATTTGCTCCATAGCATCTAACTTCTGATCTTTCTCCATCTGAATATTTTATTTCTTCTACTACTTTTACTTTTCCTGTAAAGTAATCAAAATCTGTTTTTACATATGTAAATCCATTTATTCTTGAAATTACTTGTGCAGCATCTTTACCAAGTCCATTTAAGATAACTCTTAAAGGTGTTTTTCTTACTTTATTTGCGGATTTTGCAATTCCTATTGCACCTTCAGCTGCTGCAAAACTTTCATGTCCTGCTAAAAATGCAAAACATTTTGTATCTTCTGATAATAACATAGATGCTAAATTTCCATGTCCAAGTCCTACTTTTCTGTCATCTGCAACAGAACCTGGTATACAGAATGCTTGTAATCCTTCTCCAATTGCTTTTGCTGCATCTGCTGCTTTTGTGCATCCTTTTTTAATTGCTATTGCAGCTCCTAAAGTATAAGCCCAAGCTGCATTTTCAAAACAAATTGGTTGAACTCCTTTTACTATTTCGTATGGATTGAAACCTTTATCTGTACATATTTTTAAAGCATCCTCAAAATCTTTTATTCCGTATTTTTCCATAACTGGTTTTATTTGGTCTATTCTTCTTTCATAACTTTCAAATGTTACTGCCATTTTATTTCCTCCTATTATTAGATATTATTTTATTTTCCAAGATGTGTCCCAGATTGTCGGAAAACCGACAAAAGGAAACGTCCCCAATTGTTTATTCTTCTCTTGGGTCTATAGTTTTTACTGCTTCATCAAATCTTCCGTATGTTCCTGTTGCTTTTTCTATTGCTTCTTTTGGATCAATTCCTTTTTTGATGTTATCCATCATTTTTCCTAAATGAACATATTTATATCCTATTATTTGGTCATCTTTATCTAATCCTAATTCTAGAATATATCCTTCTGTTAATTGTAAGTATCTTGGTCCTTTTAAAGTACTTGAATAAATTGTTCCAACTTGTGAAGTATGTCCTTTACCTAAGTCTTCAAGACCAGCTCCTACTGGAAGTCCTCCTTCTGAGAATGCTGTTTGTGATCTTCCATATACTATTTGTAAGAATAATTCTCTCATAGCTGTGTTTATTGCATCACAAACTAAGTCTGTGTTTAATGCTTCTAGAATTGTTTTTCCTGTTAATATTTCTCCAGCCATAGCTGCAGAATGTGTCATTCCTGAGCATCCTATTGTTTCTACCAAAGCTTCTTGTATAATTCCATCTTTAATATTTAATGTTAATTTACAAGCTCCTTGTTGAGGTGCACACCATCCAACACCATGTGTTAGTCCTGATATGTCCTTTATTTCTTTTGCTTTTACCCATTTTCCTTCTTCTGGTATTGGTGCTGGTCCGTGATCTACTCCTTTACGAACATAGCACAT
>CALXXB010000072.1 GCA_944392525.1 uncultured Clostridia bacterium
TTTGATATAGAAATCCCAGACGCTGATGCAGAAAAAGTTGTAACAGTAGGAGACGTAGTTGACTACATAAAAGAAAACGTAAAATAAACTAAATATTGATAGTTAAGAATTTTGGTTGTTACTAAGGTAGTAACAACTTTTTTCTTTTTATTTATTTTCAAATAGAAAAGTCAAGAAAAAAATAAAGACCTATGAATTAAGACATAGGTTTTTATTTTATATTCGAAGGAACACCATTTAAAATATTAGAAAAATCTTTTAAGAAATCTTTTAAATAGTTAAGTGTGTTTTTCTTATAAATATTTTGATTTGCAATGACATTTCCTTCTATTATACATTCATTAGTTGTATACAGCTTAAATGTGCCTATATTTGTATTTTTATAAATTGGTGCATATAAGTAATTACTAATTTCAAAATCTACTTTTAAAGAGGATATTTCAGCTTTTTTTATTGGAATGATTGGCGTAGATATCGTAGAGATAGTAATGTCTAATTCTGAAGAAATTCCTTTCTCAATATAAAAATAATTTTGATGTTCTTCTTTCCATATATTAAATTTCGTATTAATTAAATCTTCTATATTAACATATTCGAAGTTTTCAAAAGCATAATTTATTAGTTTGGTGCTATCAGAAGATCTAAAGTTTTTTGTATCACAACCTAGGACGACACAAATAACGTCCATATCACCTCTTTTACAGCTAGTTACTAAACAACGATTGGCTCCATTAGTAAATCCTGTTTTTACTCCATATACACCATTTAAACTACCTAATAATTCATTAGTATTAGTAAGAGACTTTGGATAGCCGTTTATTGTGATTGTATAATGCTTGGTTCCTACTATATTTAAAAAAATGGAATTATTTAAAGCATAATCAGTAAGTAAGGCAAGCTCATATGCAGTCGTATAATGATTGTCAGAATCTAAACCATGAGGAGTTTCAAAATGAGTATTGTTTAAACCTAAGTCTTTTGCCTTTTCATTCATGAGATTAGCAAAATCTGTTATACTACCAGAACAAGTTTCAGCTAAAGCAACGGCAGCGTCATTTCCGGAAACTAAGAGTAATCCATATAATAAATCCCTAATAGTGATTTTATCTTCTGCTTTTAATCCTAATCTAGAACCACCGGTTCCAGCAGCTTTTTTTGAGATTGTTACAGTTTGACTTAAATCACAATTTTCTAAGATAATTGTCGCAGTCATAATTTTTGTGGTAGAAGCCATTTTTACTTTATTATATTCGTTTTTCCCAAATAAAATTTTTTGGCTAGTTCTATCTAAAACAACACAAGAACGTGCATTTAGATTGAGATTATTTTCTTCATTCGCAAAAGTTGGTGTAAAATTAAAAATAATAAAAAGAATAAAAAATAAAATAAAAAACTTTTTTGCTATATGTTTAACATACATATTATCACCATTTAAAATATATGAATGAAAAATAAAAAATATGAGAAGTAATAAAAATACTTGAATTTTATAAAAACGTACGGAAATTCAAAAATACGGATTAAATTCACATAAAATCTTGATTTTGGAACGAAAATGTAATATAATTGTAATGTAGGGACAATTTTTTTATATAAACCTCTAATCCTTATTTCCGTAAGGGATTAGAGACTGAAAAAAATACAAAAAAATATTGAAAAAATTACCCTATTGACTAATAAAAAAAAACTAGTAAAATAATATACAGTAGGACATTTATAAGTAGAAAAAGGAGAGAAAAATTATGAACCGTAAAAGTCTATTATTAAGCGGAATAGTTCTAATAGTACTAATTTTAGTTAGTTTATTGCCAACAAATGTTATGGCAGCACAAGCAACTACACCATTATATTTAGGAATTACTGAATTAAGAACAAACGATACTCCTAATATGGGATATGCAATAGGTGATCCAAATACAAATGGTACAGAAGGATATGGAGCAAAGCTTTGGAACATTCAAGAGCACACAGGACCAAATGATGGAGATCCTGTAAAGGCAGATGGAAATAAAAATATATATTGTGTAAAAGCAGGAGTAGGATTTAGTAATACACATAGAAGTGCAACATATAATATTTTTTATAATATGAAAACAGAAAGAGATACAATTGCTACTAATGTTCCTCCAATGGAAAGCGTTGTAAATGGAACTATCCAAACAAATAATGGAACAGTAAATACATATGATGCATTACTTGCTTTAGCTGATATGTTATATTTAATAGATGATGAAAATGATGAAGCTGAAAGAGAAGCATATTTAGAAGCCGCTAATATAACAACAGAGTGGTGGGATATGTTATTAACAAGAGATGATATAGCAGCAGTACAACAAGCAGCTATATGGTATTTTACAAACTATGATGATAAACCAGAAGGAAAATACGATAAAACAGATGATACAGCTTGGTTAAATTACACATTAGATGGAAGTACTTATACAAGTTTATCAGATTATGGACAGGCTACAGATGAAGGATATCAAAGACAACAACAAGCTGAAATTTTATATAAATACTTAATAAAAACAGCAATAGCAAATGCTAGTAATTATTCAGGTTCAGAAACAACTTCTACAGAAGCACCAGCTAAGGTAAATACAACAACATTAACTTATGAAGAATCAAATGGAAGTTATATATTAGGACCAATTAATATAACAGAAAATTCTGAACTACCTTATACAATAGACTTTACAGTTAAAAATGGTGAAAGTGAAATAAATAATTATACATTATTAAATAGTAACAAACAACCAGTAGAAGAAGGAACAACTGTAAAAGATTTAGTTGGAAAAGATTTTTATGTATCAGTAGATACTGATGATATAGAATCAATATCTATAGCAATTAGTATTAAATATAGTACTAATACACTTACATTATGGACATCAGCAAATAATAATGAAGAACAACCAGTAATGATACCAGAGAAAAATGAAGAATCAGAAGATACAGAGTTAGAAGTAACACCAGAGGAAAAACCATTTGATTTAGCATTAAGAAAATATATTACTCAAGTAAATGGTGTAGACGTAACAAATTCAAGAGTACCAAATATAGACGAATCTACATTACAAAATGGTACAACAGCAACATATAATCATAGAAAAGATCCAGTTTTAGTAGAAACAGGAGATATGGTTACATATAATATTACTATTTATAATGAAGGAGAAAAAGATGGTCGTGCTACTAAAATAGTTGACCAATTACCAACAGGATTAAGATTTAATAGGGTTATAAGTGGTAACTTTGAATTAGAATCATATGATGAAGATGGAGATAATAGATTAACATTAGTAAGAACTGCAGGAAATGAGGACAATTTACCAGCATATACAGGAACTGGTGATCCTGCTTCAGAAACAATTACAATTGAATGTGAAGTTGTAGCACAAGCAGATGATACAGACACAACAATATTAACAAATGTTGCTTGGATTTCAGAAGAATATAATGCAGAAGATGATATAACAATTACAAACCAAGATGGAGCAGATAGAGATTCAGAACCAGAAATTACACCAGATGTCAATAAAGACAACATGGAAGATTATGATGGAAATGGAAATAAAGACGATTTAACAGATTCAGATTATTATTATAAAGGTCAACAAGATGATGATGACTTTGAAAAATTAATTTTAATGCCAGAATCATTTGACTTAAAATTAATTAAAAGAATTACACAAGTAAATGGACAAAATGTACCAGAAAGAATTGAAAGTGTAGATGTTAGTGACTTAAATACAGTAGGACCAGATGGAAACCTAATAACTACAGGAGATTACAACCTAAGTAAAGAGCCTGTTGCAGTTAAGAAAGGTGATATAGTAACATATACATTTAGAATATATAATGAAGGAACAATCGATGGATATGCTTCAGAAATAACAGAAGATATACCAGAAGGATTAGAATTCTTATGGTCTGAATTAGAAGGTGAGGATTTACAAAATGATCCAAACTTAACAGATGCAGAAAAAGAAGCAATTGAATTTAACCAAAATTATTTATGGGGAAATTTCGTATATGATGACTCAGGCGAAAGAATAATTCAAATTTCTACAGATTACTTATCAAAAGAAAATGAAACAACAGTTGATGGAAACTTAATTCCTGCATTTGGTTCAAATGATGGAACTAAAACAGAAGATGATATTCATTATTTAGAGGTATCTGTAAAATTAAGAGTTATTTCAGATGATGTATCTGGAGAAGTAATAAGAAACGAAGCAGCTATAACAGAAGATTCAGATGAAGAAGGAAATCCAATAGATGATAGAGACTCTGATACAGAAGAGTGGGTAAAATATGAAGATGATGAAGATTATGATAATATAATTTTACAATCATTTGACTTAGCATTAAGAAAATTTATAATTGCAGTAAGTAATGATGAAGATATAGCAGATGATGAATATCTAACAAATGCAGATGGTTCATATACAAGAGCACCAGTAGTTGATACATCTTTACTTAATACAACAGATGCAGACGGAAATATGATAACAACAGCAATTTATAATCACACTAAGGAACCTGTAATTGTACAACCAGATGATTATGTTGTATATATGTTAAGAGTATATAATGAAGGTGAAATGAATGGATATGCAGCAGAAATAAAAGATCATTTACCACCATACTTAGAATTTGTAGACAATGAATTTAATCAAGAATATGGATGGGAAGTATCAGAAGATGGAAGAACAGTAACAACAAGATACTTAGAAGATAGTTTAATAAATGCAGCTGAGAAAAATGAAGAAGGAACATATGTATTATCATATGTTGAAGTTCCAATAATGTGTAGAGTGACAGATAATGCACCAACAAGTGAAAATATAACCAATATAGCAGATATAACAGAGTATCAAGATGAAAACAAAGAGCCAACAACAGACAGAGACTCACAAGAAGACAATGTGGAACTTCCAAGTGATGAAGAATTACCAAACTATAAAGACGATGAATCAGGAGATTATATACCAGGACAACAAGATGATGATGACTTTGAAAAAGTAGTTATAAAAGTATTTGATTTAAGTTTAAGAAAATGGGTAACACAAGCAATAGTAACAGATAAGGATGGAAATCAAACTATAACAGAAACAGGACATCAACCATATGATGATCCAGAACAAATTGTAAAAGTAGAAATATACAGAAAAAATATAAATGACGTAACAGTAAAATTTAGATATAAAATCCGTGTAACAAATGAAGGTGAAATTGCAGGATATGCAAAAGAGATAACAGACTATGTACCAGAAGGATTAAGATTCTTACCAGAAGATAATCCAGGATGGACAGACGAAGGAAATAATGTAATTTCAACAAGATTATTGGAAAATACATTATTACAACCAGGAGAATATGCAGAAGTAGAAGTAGTGTTAACATGGATAAATAGTGAGGACAACATGGGAGAAAAGATAAATACAGCAGAGATATCAGAAGACTATAATGATTATGGAGTACCAGATAGAGATTCAACACCTGATAACCAAAAAGAAGGTGAAGACGATATAGATGATGCACCAGTATTGTTATCAGTATCAACAGGTCAAGTAAGAATCTACTTTACACTAGGATTTGTA
>CALXXB010000073.1 GCA_944392525.1 uncultured Clostridia bacterium
TCTATTTTAACTTGACCAGTAGCTTTTATGGAATTAATGTCTTTTGTAACTAGGCCTTTTTTACCTATTATTGCTTGAGCATTAGTTTTAACTGTTTTTGTATTTGCGAATTTTTTTATTAATGGTTTAGTTGCTAGTATTAATATAACAGAAGAGATTAAAAATATAGCTGTTTGAACTGTGACATTAGGAATAAATAAACTAACTATCATTGCAATTAGTGAACCTAAAGAAAACCAAAAGATTAAAAAACCTGATGTTAAAACTTCACCAATTAAAAATATTCCTGCTAATATTAACCAAACATACCACATAAAGAAAAATCCTCCTTAAAATACCAACTATTATAATTATAACATATATTTAGTAAAAAATAAATATGTAAACCTAAATTTGATTAAAAAAATAAAAAAATTATATTAAAGTTTATTCTAAAAATTAAATTAAATGCTATAGTAATTCAATAAAACCAGAAAAGGAGATACTAAAATTGTATCTCCTTAACGAATTAAAAAAATTCGTCCTGGGCCAGATTATTAGACTGGCAAATTTAAAATACAGTTGCCTAACGGCAACCTAAATTAATAGTAGCACAGTATAAAGAAAATGTCAATAATTAATGATAATTATATTACAAATATGTTACATTTGTTAAATTATTGTTACAACAAATGAAAGTCAATATAAATATGATAAAATATAAAAAAATATATGTAAATAGAGAGGGTTATAAATGAAAAAATTTACCTTGCTATCAAGACAGCAAGTTTGGGGAAGAAAAAAAATAGATGTAATAAAGAAAAGAGGAGTAAAAGCTGCAATAACAGATTTTGCTATTATTTTAGGGGGAAGAGTATGCAAAGAGACTGTTGATGGAAGTGAAAGTCTCGAAAAAAGAACAGGTGTATATTGGACAAGAACAAGAGAAAATTTAAAGAATGCGGAAGGTATAAAATATTGGGGATATACAGTTGCTAAGAATGGAAATAGAAGAATGAGTTTATTGCAAGATCAGACTATTTCAGTACGACCAGTAATATCATTTTCATCAATAAATGAAATTCCAACAAATGGAGATAAACCTAAAATAGCAGAAGATGGTATTCATGAAGTAGAATATGGATATTATCCACAAAAAATAGCACCAAAAGATTTGCAAAAGACATTAGAAAGATTATATCGAGCTGAAAAATTGGAAAAAACAGGAAATTCATATAGTATATTAGAAAGGGATTCAAAAAAAGATTATTCAGTGGTTAAAAAAAGTGAATTCTTTCTAAATGGTAAAAAATATGTAAGAATGGGATCATATAATAGTCCATATAGTTTAATGCCAAAATTTTCAGATGGAATAAGTTATGGAAATAAAGAGTATGCTTGGTTTGAAGTTTCACCTATAAAATGGTTAATTGATGAAAAAGCAGGAATAATGACAACAGAAAAAATAATTTTTTCAGGGGTACCTTTTGAATTAGATTGCAAAAAAGCAGCTATAGATAATCCAGAAACAAGATTTGATAGGTCCTATATTTATAATTTCATGAATGAATATTTAAGAAGAGATTTAGAACAAACAAGAAAGGAAATTGTACAACCAATGTATGTTGAAAAGAGAAAAACGAGATTACAAAGGTTAAATCCAGATAAGACAGATCCACAAGATAGAAGTAAAATGACAGATACTGAAATAATAAAAGATTGGATAGATGCAGGAGAATCTGTATTACTTAGAGGACCATCAGGAATAGGAAAAACAGATAGAATAAAAAGATTATATCCAGATTTAATATATATTAAACTAACAAATAATATGTTTCCAGAGAAAGTAGTAGGTTCAGTAAATTTACAAACAGGTGAAAGTATACCACCAGACTATGCAAAAACAGCAATTTTACAAGAGGCTACAGAAGAAGAAAAAAAGGAAATAGAAGAAAATATCCAAAATATTTATGATATAGCAGATGAAATATATGAAAGGTCAAAGGAAAGTGACAAAAAAATAGTAATAATGTTAGACGAACTATTAAATGTAAAACCAGCAGTACAAAGCTTAGTATATACATTAGTATTAAATAGAATGGTAGAAATAGGAAAGGGATTAAAATTACCTGATAATGTGGTAATTGTAGCGACCGGAAATCAAAGGAAATATTCAAATGTAGCACAAGATTTAGCAGAGCCTTTAGAAAAAAGATTTAATCATATATTAGATATGGAACCAAAGGTTGGAGAATGGATAACAGAATATGCTATACCTAATAAAGTACATCCAGCGGTAATAGGATATATTTTATCAAAATATAATACTTCAGGAAAAAGTGAAAGATTAGAAGATATAGGATATTTTTATGAAGAACCAGAGGTAGGAGAAGAACATTTAGATAGTAATGGATGTAAAGGAAGAACTAATGATCCAAGAGGTTGGGTATCAATATCAAATACATTGTATAATTTTGAAGAAAATTTAAAAGCTGGAAAATATGAAGGAAAAGATGTAGAAGATATAATAAAAAGATCAATTGGTTCAAAATTAAGGATGGAATGGGCAGAAGAATTTTTTGATTATTATAATTTACCAACATTAACTCCAGAAGAAGTTGTAAAAGGCATGGGAGAAGGATATACAATAGAGGATTTACCATTAGATATAAATGAAAGATTTGCTTATATGACAGCTTTAATCACAGCAGATGAAAGTCAGGTAGAAGCATGTAGAAATTTCATAAGAAAATATTGTGACCCAGAATATTTAGCAGTATATGACATATATTGGGCAGGAAATGATGAAAGAAGAATGGAAAAAATAAGTGAGTTACAAGAAATGTTTTTAGCATTACATGAAGGAAAAGAAGCAAAAGAATATGCTACAGAAGGATTAGAAGCATATGAAAATATAGGAAAAATGTATAGCTTATCTAAAGAACCAAGAGAAGAAACTAGAGGTGAGGAAAAATGAGTGAAATAGAATATGGAGATGCAGCAGTAGAGGTCTTAGATATATTAAATCATACAAGAAAAGAAGATGTTGAAAAAATACCAAAAAGCTTTATAAATTTTTTAATTAACATTTCAAATAAAAATTATAAAGTGGATTTTAATCATGAATATCCAATTACAGGATTAAATTTAAAAAAGCAAACAAAAGAACTTTTAGGTTTTATATATATAACATGGTGGAGTAATAGCGAAGAACGTAAGCATTATAAAGATTTAATACAAGAACAAAAACAGAAAAAAGAAGAAATAAAAAAAGAATATAATTCAAATGATATTTTTAAAAACAAAAATCAAACTAATAAAGCAATTCAAAAAGAAGATACATGGAGTATGGTAGAATATAAAAAAGAAAATATATTAAAAAAAATTCTACATAAAATATTAGATTTTTTTGGTATAGAAATAGAAAGGAATTAAAATGATTAATAAAGAATTAGTAGAGTTACAAAAGGGATGTATAGCTACTTGTGTTGTTATTCAAGATGATGATTGTGAAGAATTAGATTCAAAAATTATCATAGATAGTAAATTAAATGATAACGAATTAATGAAAGTTTTTAAAGAAAAAAAGATTGAAGAAACAATAAATTATATTGTTATAAGAGGAATTGATGAAATAAATGAAAATGCACAAAATAAATATTATCAAATTGTAAAAGATAGAGAATATAAGGGATATAAATTGCCAAAAGATATAATTATAGTATTAACAGTAAAAGATAAAGAATCATTAAAAAATATATGTCAAGAACTTTATAATTTTTGTGTAATTGCATTTTAAATATAAAAGTAAAAAAATATGTGTAAAGAAAAATTCGTAGGTATAGAATTAAGAAAAGGAGAAGCATAAAATGAGTGCTGATATTGATTCAATAATTTATGAGACCAAAAGAAAAATGTTAGCTAAATATCCTAGATTTGGTAGTGAAATTGCTACTATCAAAATTATTTTTAGAGATGATTTGAAATTTCATACGGCAGCGACAGATGGAAAAGCTATATTTGTTGATCCAAATTATTTTGCAAGTTTAAATGATGAAGAAAAAGAATTTTTATTAGCACATGAAATAATGCACAAAAAATTCATGCATATGTTTAGATTATTAGATGAAAATGGAAAAATGAAAGATTCTGATATTTGGAATAAAGCAACAGATGCAATTATAAATGCAAACTTAGAAAGAGATGGTTTTACAATAAAGCAAGGGTATGTAAATATGCCAGAAGCATTAAATTATACAGCAGATGAGTTTTATGAGATTTTACTAAGACAAAAGCAAGAGGAAGAATTAAAAAAGAAAGAACAAGAAAGTAAACAGCAAAATGATAATTCAAAATCAGAAGAAGAAAAAAGTAAAGAAAATAATGATGAACATCAAGAAAGTGAAAAAAGCGAAAATTATGGAGATGATCATAGTCTTTGGGAAGAAGCTTTTAAAAATTATCAAAATCCTGAAAGAGAAGGTGAAAATTCAGAAGGAGAAAAAGGAAATGAGGAAGTTGAACCTAAATCAGATATAGACTTTGATGAAAAAACAGGATTTGAGGAAAATAGGAAAGAAAAAAGAAAAAGATTTAAGTTAAGACGTGAAAAAATAGAGAAAAATATACGAAAAAATCAAAATCAAGAAACAAGAATAGGAGATATAGGTGAAAGTAAAGAAGAAATTGATTGGAAAGTATTAATAAAAAGGGAAATAGAAAAAACTGAAACAGTATGGAGTCAACGTCGTTCTATCGCAGAGAATAATTATGCTTATAGATTAGAAGAAAATGATATAGAAGATGAAGCAGAAACAGAAGTTATGATAGATGTTTCTGGTTCTGTAAGTTTAGATTTAGTAAAGTCATTTTTAAGACAATTAAAACCATTATTAAATCAGTCAAAATTAAGAATTGGGTGCTTTAATGAAAAATTTTGGGGATTTGTAGATATAAATAGTATAAAAGATATAGAAAATTTTATTATACCTCCAGAAGCAAGAGGTGGACCTTCATGGACAGAGGACTGGGATTTAGCAGTCAGGTCTTTTACGAAAAAAAGAGAAATAAATAAAATAGTTTTTACAGATGGTTATCCTAGCCCAGGAACTATGCCTAAGGAAGATTTGAAAAGAGAGAATGTTATTTGGTTAGTATATGGAAATAAAGATTTTGCTCCTTGTTGTGGAAAAGTTATAAATATAACTCAAAAACAGTTAGAAAGACTAAACATAGTTGATCAAGAAAGTTCTATAGAAGAAGAAAGAAGATAAAGTACCATTTATTTTAGGTACTTTATTTTTGCTATTGTAGATATTAAAAAAAAATGTTATAATACGAATTGAATTAATAATTAATAAAGTTGGGAGCAAAAAATGATATTAGATGAAATTAAAGATAAGTTACCTTTTATGAAAAAAATAAAAGTATATGCTTTTGTTGGACCTTCAGGGACAGGTAAAAGCTATAGAGCTCAAATGGTAGCTAGTGAAAAAAATATTAATTTTATAATAGATGATGG
>CALXXB010000074.1 GCA_944392525.1 uncultured Clostridia bacterium
CTTAATACATCTTGAAATATATTTGTTCTCATATTTCCTATAGTTGCATCTTTATATACAGTTGGACCACATGAATATATTCTAACCTCTTTTTCATCTATTGGTTTAAAAAGTTCTTTTTTTCTTGTTAATGTATTACTAAAAAATATATCCATAATTCCTCCTTCACTTCTTATAAAATACCAAGATAACTTGGTATTTTATAAGATTAATTTATTTTATTGTTGAATACTTCTACTTGTTCCTCCAGAAGTATTATTTCCAGTAGGTGTTTCTGGTTCCTCTGTTCCACCTGAGCCACTGCCTGGTGTTCCTCCTGAACCTTCTCCTCCTGTATTTCCTGTTGTTTCTGAATCATCTTCATCAGGTGGTTCTATTGGTCTTGTTATCGTATTGTTAGTAGGTGTTTCTGGCTCTTCTGGTTCAACCACCTTAGGACTTGTGTGAATATCGCATGTTTCATATACTCTGCCTGTATCATCTGATACCTTTCTACCAATTGGCGTCCATAATTTTAATTGTTCTTTTGGTAACACTGCTCCATAATAATTTGTTGTTACTTCACAATACTCAGAACAATATTGTGTTGCTACTTTTTTTGATTCAGAACATATTTGTTGACTTCCGTGTCCTTGACATTTTTCAGGTAAATGATTTGAAGCAAATATTTCTGTATAAGTATCTGTACATCCTGTTGTTGCTAAACATCCTGTTGTTCTACATACAGTTTCTTCTACTATTCCATTTGGTCTTTCAAAAGTTGCATCTTCTAAATCTTTATGTATGTCAGTCATAATTGCATCCCAAATTTGTCCTGCTGGGTTTTGGCTAAATCCTCTTACTTCTTCATTGTTATCATATCCGAACCATGTTGCTGCTGCATAATATGGTGTAAATCCACAAAGCCATCTATCATTACTATTATCAGTTGTTCCTGTTTTAGCTGCTACATCCATTCCGGAAATTTTACAATATGTAGCCGTACCATTACTTGCAGTTACTGGCTCCTCTGCAATACTCTTTGCAAGATATGCAGTTTGCTCTGAAAATACTCTTGTCTCTTCTTGATTTGGTGTTAATACTGTATTTCCATTTGAATCAACTACCTTTGTATAGAATGTTGGTGTTATATATACACCATCATTTGCAATTGTTCCATATGCTGCTGCCATTTCCAATGGACTAGCACCATGTGTCATACCACCAATTGCTAAAGATAATACTTGGTCATCTTCTTCATCTATTGATTCTAACCCCATTTTTTGTAAATATTCTATTGATTTTTTTGGAGTTAATTCTTTCATTATTTTAACAGCTGGTATATTTCTAGATAATGCAATAAATTCTCTAATGCTTACTGAAGAATCTCCTTTTCCATTTCCATATTTATCATTATCATTTTTTGGTGTGTAATTTGAGCCAAAGTCTGTCTTTTCGTCCATATAACGTGTTGATGGTGTTATAACACCTTCTTCTAATGCAGGTACTACATCTGCTATCATTTTTATAGATGAACCTGTTTGTTTTTTCATCTGAGTTGCTCTGTTCCATCCTGAAGCTTCTTTTTCTCCAAGTCCACCTGCTACTGCAACTACATTTCCTGTTTTATAATCTATAATTGCCATTCCTGATTGTGTATGGTCGTTAATTAAGTTTCCATCTTTGTCTTTGTCTCTTCCACTCTTAATATATTTATCTTTTTGATATTCTTCTTCTACTCTTGCTTGAATATCTTTATCAACTGTTGAGTATATTGTAAGACCACTACTATATACATAATTCTCTGCTATTTGTCTTGAGACTCCTCTTTCTTCCATTACTTGGTTAATTACTTGTTCTAATACTGCATCTGTATGATAAGAGTAGTTTGATGATGTTGATACATCTCCCTTTGAGAAATTCAATCCATTATCAACTTCTGCTACTGCATCATTATAATCTTGTTCTTCTTCAATAAATCCTAGCTCTTTCATTTTAGCTAATACTGTTTTTGTTCTATTCTTTATTTTTTCAGTATTATCAGTAGACTCATCAAATGGATTATATGCTGATGGTGAATTATTTATTCCTGCCATAAATGCACATTCTGCTAATGTTAAATCTTTTGCACTCTTATTAAAGTAATATTCTGCACCTAATTCTACTCCGTGAAGATTTCCTTCTCCACCGACATATAAGATGTTCAAATATAACTCTAAAATTTGGTCTTTAGATATCATTCTTTCTACTTGATACGCTTTTGCCCATTCTCTTATTTTTCTATATATACCTGCAAGACCGCTAGATTCATCATCTTTAGTTATGTTTTTAACAAGCTGTTGAGTTATAGTACTTCCACCATAACTTGAGCTTCCTCTAAATATTGTATTAAATACAGCTCCTGCTGTTCTTTTCCAGTCAACTCCATGATGTGAATAAAATCTTTCATCCTCTATTGATACATATGCCTTTGGTAAATAATCAGACATTTCTTCTAATGATATAATTTTTCTTTTTTCATCTCCACTAAGATTTGCGATTACCTCTCCATTTGCATCTACTATAACAGAGTTTGAAGCTGCTATTTCAAGTTCTTCTTTTGATATTTCAAAATCGTCTCCAAATAATCCAAAGAATATTCCTGCTACTATTCCTGCACCGATTACACATAATAGTAAAAATAATATAATTGCTATTTTAAGTGCTTTTTTTAGCTTAGGGTTCATTCCTTTTTTTCCGTTTTTCTTTTTCTTTACATTATTTTTTGTTCCACTATTTGTTTTTGATATATCTGCTCTTTTCTTCGCTGTTGGTCTTCTTCTATTCTTAGCACTAGAAGGCCTTTTTCTATCTTGACTACTTCTTCTATTACTACTATCTGGCATTTTCTTACCTCCTTGCCAACTTTAAAAATTTCGACAAATACATTATATTATATTTTAGAAAAAAAGAAAAGCTTTTTATAAAATTTTAAGAAATTAGAAAGATGTTCTTTTTCCTATTAATTTTTTTATCTTTACCTTATCTCTATTTATCTTCCTTTCTATAAATTCATATGGTTGTTTTTTATAGAGTAAAGATTCATATATATCTTTTTGAAAATATAATTTATTTTTATCATAGTCAAATTCTTCAAAATTTTCAAAAGAAATTTCATAATCATTTATATTTATTCCGTTAAATCTTTTTTTATTGATATCAACATTCCCACATAAATTAACAACTATTGCTTCATCTGGAATACTATATTTATTTATCTCTCCAGTTGTAAAGTCTACATTTAAAATAATTTTTGATCTCATTAGACTTTTTTTCTTATTATTCGTTATAGTTATCATTGTTCCATCTTTTTCTAATATATCTTTTTCTAACTTTCTGAATTTTCCAGCATTAGTTGTTACTATATTAACACTTTTATATGTCCTTATGATGTTTTTTATGTTTTCAATTATATAATCACTATCGTTTTTATTTACCAAAATACTAACATTTATTTCTTCTTTTTTTAGATTTTCCTTTTCTATAATATAATCTAATACTTTATTTGATAAAATAGAAAACAACCATTTTCCATCTACTATATTTATTGAACAATCTTCCAAATTATTTACAAAGTTTTCTTGTGTTTTTAGATACTTACTTAAAACTACAGATTTACATCTTGTTTTGTCTAAAATCTTTTTTATTCTTTTTACTAGTATAACCACTCTTTTATTATCGATAGATTCTCCGCAACTTATAGGTAATATTATTTTATCATCAATTATCTCTACTAGATTAAATATTCTTGCTATTAAAACAGGCTTGTCAGTTTCTTGAATATAATACAAAAAAATCACTCCTTAAATATTTTTATTTAAATATATGTGAGTGATTTTTAATATATAACTATAAAACTATATCTCTTTTTAAGAATTTATTTTTTACTACTCCTAGGCCTATAAATTTTCCTAAATTATAAATTCTATAAACTCCATCTATATTTTCATAACTTAATTTAACACCATTCAAAAATAATAGTAATTTTTTAGAATCTAATTCTATTTTTCCTTTATCTTTAAATAATTCTTCAACAGTTATTATATTTCTTTCTATAACTTCTCTATCTGTACTATCATTTACAACAATTGAATTCTTTATACTAAAATCTCCAACCTTTATCCTCTCTAGTCCTGACATATAGCCTATTGTCCCCATTTTTTTAGCAATATCTGTGCACAAACTTCTTATATACGTTCCTTTTGAACAACTTACTTTAAATTCTATTTCTTGACTTAACTTATTTATTCCTATTAATTCTATATTATATATTTCTATTTCTCTTTTAGGAACTTCTACTTTTTCTCCTCTTCTTGCATATTCATATAGTTTTTTCCCAGCGACTTTTATTGCTGAATACATTGGTGGTTCTTGTTCTTGTTTTCCTATAAAACTACTAAGTGTTTTTTCTACATTAGATTTTTCTAGAATACTACTATCTACTTCTTTTTCTTCCAATACCTTTCCTTCTGCATCCATTGTATCTGTATAAACACCTAATTTTAATGATACTTGATATTCTTTATCATGATTTATTAAATATTTTGAACACAAAGTTCCCTTACCAATTAATAATGGCAATACTCCTGTTGCTAAAGGGTCTAATGTTCCTGTATGACCTACTTTTTCCTTTACAATCCACCTTACTTTATTTACTACATCATGTGATGTACAACCTTTTGGTTTATTTACTACTATTATTCCATCCATAATATATCTCCTAAATATTTTATAGATAATATTTTAGCACAAATAAACATAAAAATCAAAAAAGAGAATCATAACCACGTGTAAAACGCGTGGTTTGAACAAGCCCTAGAAGGGCATATAACATTGCCAGCGCCTAAATGACGCTGGCTTTCACTTCGTTCAAGCCTTGACGTAATGACTACTTTCGCCAACCCTTAAAAGGGTTATGATATTCTCTCTTTGTTAATTTATCTTCTAGCATATCTTCTTTTTCTTGCTCTCTTATATATTTTCTTATTGTTGCTTCATTTAATCCTACTGTACTTACATAATATCCTGTTGCCCAAAAATTACTATTTCCAAATTTATATCTTAAATTTGCGTGTTTGGCAAATATCATCATTGCACTCTTTCCTTTTAAATACCCCATAAAACTTGATATCTCTTGTTTTGGTGGTATTGATAATAGCAAATGCACATGGTCTGGCATCATATGTCCTTCTATGATTTCTACCCCTTTCCACTTACATAAATCTTTTATATATCCTTGTATATCTTCTCTTAACTTATAATATATTATCTTTCTTCTATATTTCGGTATGAATACTATATGATATTTGCAATTCCATTTACTATGTGATAAACTGTTTGCCATAAGGCATCTCTCCTTTCTATGATATTTTTATAGGCTTGAACACCCATATTATATCATATAAGAGATGCCTTTCTATAAGTTT
>CALXXB010000075.1 GCA_944392525.1 uncultured Clostridia bacterium
GGAAATTTAGTTGCTAAATAAAAACTATCTCTTGGATATTTACTTAAAACTTTTCCAATAACTTTTTCTGATTCTCCATTATGATATCCCCAAGCTGTATCAAAGTAATTAATTCCATTTTTCAAAGCGTAATCTACCATTTTTGCTGTTTCTTCTTCGTCTACTGGCACATCACTATCTACTCCTTTGTTAGGAAGTCTCATTGTTCCTAATCCTAAACTTGATAATTTTAAATCTTTAAAATCTTTGTACAACATATTCATTCCTCCATTTCTAATTACATTTTTTACTTTTTAATTTTTTATATCTTCTAATGTAAAATCTATAACTTTTTGTAAATCATTTAAATTTACTTCTACTTGATATCCTATTTTACCAGCACTAAAAATTATTGTCTCAAAATCTTTAGCAGTTATATCAATTACTGTTTTAAATTGTTTCTTCATTCCTATTGGAGAACATCCTCCATGTATATAACCAGTTAGTGGAAGCAATTCCTTTGATTTTATCATCTCTATGCTTTTCTCTTTTACTGCATTTGCTGCTTTTTTTAAGTTAAGTTCTTTATTTACAGGAACTAAAAATACATAATGTTCTTTACTATGTCCAATAGTAACTAATGTTTTAAATACTTGATTTGGATTTTCTCCTAAAGTTTCTGCTACATCAATTCCACTTATTACATCTTCATAATGATAAGTTTTATAATTTATTTTCTTTTGGTCTAATATTCTCATTACATTTGTTTTATTTAAATTTTGTTTCATTTTCTACCTCTTTAATTATTTTATATAGTTACTATATCAAAAATAAGAGCAATTATCAACCAATAACTACTCTTATTTTATTTTTTTATTACAATTTTATTTTAAATATGTCTTAAAGAATTCTTCTATTTTATCAAATGGAATAATGTCTACTTTATCATATAAATCTGTATGAACAGCATTTGATATAATCATTAATTCCTTATTATCTGTATATTTACTATTTTCTGTCATATATTTATATGCATCTTTACTCATATAGCATGAATGTGCTTTTTCTCCGTGAATTACTAAAACTGCATTTCTAATTTCATTTGTATAATGTAAAATTGGTTGGTTCATAAATGACATTGTTCCTATTACATTCCATCCATCATTTGAATTTAATGATCTTTTATGATATCCACGTTTTGTTTTATAATAATCATAATAATCTTTAACAAAAAATGGTGCATCTTCTGGTAGTGGGTCTACTACTCCACCTGCTCTTTTATATGTTCCTGTTTTATAATCTTCTGTTCTTTGGTTATTTAAAGCTACACGAGAATTATGTCTATCCTCTTCATTATCTTGTGCATCAAAATATCCATTTGCACCTATACGGCTCATATCATACATTGTAGATGCAACTGTTGCTTTAATTCTTGTATCAATTGCTGCTGTATTTAAAGCTAATCCTCCCCAGCCACAAATTCCAATGATACCAATTTTTTCAGGGTCCACATTTTCTTGTACTGATAAAAAGTCTACTGCTGCTTGAAAATCTTCTGTATTAATATCAGGTGATGCCATATATCTAGGTGTTCCTCCACTTTCTCCTGTAAATGATGGGTCAAATGCAATTGTAAGGAAGCCTCTTTCTGCCATATTTTGTGCATATAAGCCTGATGCTTGTTCTTTTACTGCTCCAAAAGGTCCACACACAGCAATTGCTGCAAGTTTTCCTTCGTACTCTTTTGGTTCATATAAATCTGCTGCTAGAGTTATTCCATAACGATTATGAAATGTTACCTTTCTATGATTTACTTTTTCACTTTTAGGGAATGTTTTATCCCATTCTTCAGTTAAATTTAATTTTTCTTCCATAATAATACCTTCTTTCTTTTATTTTACTGTTTTTTAGGACAAGCTCAAAAATAGTTTATTTTCTTACAATTACTTTTCCGTTGACCTCCATAATAGAATCTTCATTAATAATTTCTCCCACACTGTCAACTGTAATTGTTCCTGATTTTGGATTTTTAATTGAATCCACATGTCCTTTTATATCTGCTTCTACTTCTGAATATTCAAAAGACAAATTACAATCTTCCATTGTACAATTAATTAATTTCAAATTTTTACAATAGCAAAGTGGTTGTGTTCCAATTATTTTACAATTAATAAGTGTTAATCCATCTGAGAACCATGCCAAATACTCACCTTTAACAATAGAATCTCTTACTGTTACGTTTTTACTGTGCCAAAATGCATCCTTTGTATCTAATTTACAATTTGTGATTTCTAGATTTTCCATATATTGAAAAGAATATTTTCCTTGAAATTCTACATTATCTAGCTTTACATTTTTACTATCTAAGAATATATATTCTGATGTAATTTTTGAATCTTTAACTTCTATGTTATTACACTTCCAACCAAATTCTGGTGAAACAATTTTTGTGTTTTTAATCTTTGTATTACTACATTCTCTAAGTAATTTTATTCCTTCCAAGTCGCAACCATCAATTAATCCATCATGAGAATACCAAATAGGTGCACGTGTTTTGTCATCAAAAGTAGAATTTATTAATTCATAGCACTTAGCATGCCATAATGGATATCTTAATGAAAACTTACTATCTACTACGCTTATGTTTCTAGTTTCTTTTAAAACTGATTCACCATCTTGAGGTCCTGCAAAAGTACAATTTCTCACTTCTGTATCTTTTAAATTATATAAAGCTCTTTCTTCATCAAATGTTTTATTTTCTATTTTTTCTTTTACTTCCATAATATTTCCTCCTTTAATTATTACTAATTTCGAATGTTACTTCTACATTTCCACTTCCAACAGCATTTGCTAATCCTTCTGGATTATCAATATGACCTAATCTTGTATAACTATAAGAAGTAGAAAAACTATCATAAAATAGAACTAAACAATCTGAACCATACAACATTAAATCACCTGTATTAATATTTCTTATTCTTTCAGTATTTGTTGGCAAACTTTCATCAAAGTAATAATATTTTTCATTTCCATGTAATTCACTCATATTTATTGTTAATGGTAACTTATTTATAAACTCCCTTGTTGTCGCATTATCCTCCAATGTTGCTGTAAAATTCTTATCTCCTATTTTAATGTTCAATTTCATTTCTTCTTCTCCTCCTTCATTATTTTTATTATTATTAGTTTCTTCACTTGTATTTTCTAAGTCGTCTATTATTTCATTATTAGTATTTACATCTTCTTGACTAGAATTCACATTTGCTTCTATATTACTATTATTCGTATTTGTTATTACATTTTGAACTAAATTTCTGTCTTCTTCACTATTTAAATACGAATTAAACAAAATTAATAACAAGATTACAATCAAAAGCAAAACTATTGTAATTATTGCTATCGTTCTTTTTCTCATAAAATCACCTCTTAAACATTTTTATAGTTATTATTTTTTAAATCTAAGATTAAATAATCTAAGTTATCTAATTCTTTTTCATTTTTGTGTAGTTTCTCTAATAACTTTTTTCTATGTTTTTCTAACAATTCAATTGCTTCTCTTTTTTCCTTTTTAGGAAACAATTCAAAGAACTTATCTACTATCTTTTTATCGCACCCTGCATCTTTTAGGTTTTGTATAATTGATTCTTTTAAATTTTGTTCTCCTCTCATCTCTTTTCCCTCTTTCTAATTAAATTATAAAACAACTATCTTCACTTGACAAATACTTATTTGTTATACCAATCCATAATTGACAGTTATGTGAAAATTTATTATAATAATTGTATTAAGAGGTGAGATATATGGAACTTAGAGAATATAGATATTTCCTTGCAGTAGCAAGAGAAGAAAGTATAACAAAAGCAAGTGAACTTCTTCACATTAGCCAACCTGGTCTTTCTAAGGTTATTATGAACATTGAAGATTCACTTGGCAAAAAACTTTTTATTAGAGAAAATAGAAAAATAACTCTTACAGAAGATGGCATTCTTTTAAGAAAAAGAGCTCAAGAAATTGTTGACCTTGCTGATAAAACAGAAGCTGAACTTACAGCAAATTACAATGATGTTTCTGGGGAAGTATTTATTGGTGGTGGAGAAACTGAAGGAATGAGGATAATTGCAAAAACTATAAAAAACCTAAATAATAATTATCCAAATATACACTATAATCTTTTTAGTGGAAACGCACAAGATGTTACAGAAAAACTAGATAAAGGTTTACTTGATTTTGGTGTATTAATAGAACCTGTAGATGTAACAAAATACGAATATATTCGCTTGCCTTTTAGTGATACTTGGGGACTTGTAATGAGAAAAGACAACCCTTTATCTAAACAAAAATACATAAAACCAGATGATCTTTTAAACATACCACTTATTTGTTCAAGACAAGTTTTAGGAAAAAGTGAACTTTCTAACTGGATTGGAACTGATTTTAATAAATTAAATATAGTTTCAACATATAACCTTATTTTTAATGCTGCTCTAATGGTAGATGAAGGTGTTGGATGCGCTATCACTCTTGATAAACTAGTTAATACCGGTGAAAATAGTAATTTATGTTTTAGACCTTTAAAAAATAGTAAAAATTCTGATTTAATACTTGTTTGGAAAAAATACCAAGTTTTTTCTAAAGCTTCACAAAAGTTTTTAGATGAATTTAAAAAACAAATTAATCTGATGAAATAATAATTTATATAAGAAAAGCCAGTGTTATTGCTGGCTTTAATATATTTAGTCAATCATTTTTTGATGAGAGAAATCTCCATCATCATAAATAATTCCTTTTTGAATATTTTTAATTACATTTCTATTACGTGTAGTAATATTTTCAGGTAATTCATTTAAATCAAACCACTGTAAATCATCACATTTATTGGGTTCCATTATTGTAAGTATTCCTTTATATTTGTCTGTTGTAAAAAATACATTTATGTAATCTTCTTTATATGGATGAATAACTGATATTAGTCTTAAATCTTCTTCTTTTATATCTAAATTAATTTCTTCTTTAGCTTCTCTTACTAATGCCATTGATAAAGATTCACCTTTTTCAAGATGACCACTACAAGCCATATCATATCT
Organism: uncultured Clostridia bacterium; assembly: GCA_944392525.1. The sequence goes on from CALXXB010000075.1 coordinate 5,064, forward strand.
TCCGTCCATATATCCTGTATTACATCTTCTTTGAAGTAAAATTTCTGTTTTTCCATTTACTTTTCTAGTTAATACTAAAAAAACTGCTACTTTACTTTCATATCTTTCCTTCACTATTATGCCCTCCAAAAAATCTTTATATTTTACATTCCAAAATATTCTTTTATTTCTCTCATTCTACTTACTTGGTCAACTTTGAATGGACATCTTAAGTTACAATGGCCACAAGAAACACAATCTTTTGCTGTTTTTTCTAAATTCATATAGTGATCTTTTGCTAGATTATCTCCTGCTAAAGATAAATCATAATATTTATTAATTAGACCTATATCTAGTCCCATAGGACAAGGCTCACAATGATTACAATA
>CALXXB010000076.1 GCA_944392525.1 uncultured Clostridia bacterium
AAAGGAAGTAACTACTTAGAAGCATTAGCAAACACCGAAATAGTTGTATTTGATAAAACAGGAACATTAACAGAAGGCGATGCAAAAGTACAAAAAATAGAAGCAGAAGGAATTAGCAAAGAAGAGCTATTAGAAATAACTGCTCTAGCTGAAAACTTCTCAAACCATCCAATTGCTATTTCTATAAAAAGCGAATATAACAAGCCAATAGATGAAAAAAGAATAGTAAAAACTCAGGAATTAACAGGAAGAGGAATAAAAGCTACAATAGATGAAAAAGAAGTATTAGTTGGAAATGAAAAACTAATGAAAGAAGAAAAAATAGATTATAAAGAATGTACAGACGCTGGCACTGCATTATATGTAGCAATAGATAAAAAATATGTAGGCTATATATTAATTGCAGATAGTATCAAAAAAGACTCTAAAAAAGCAATTCAAAACTTAAAGAAAAACGCTATAAAACAAACAGTAATGCTAACAGGAGATAGAAAACAAGTAGGAGAAGTAGTAGCTAAAGAACTAGGAATAGATAAAGTATATACAGAATTACTACCAGATGGAAAGGTAGAAAAAGTAGAAGAATTATTAAAAGAAAAAAGCCCAAAAGGAAAACTTGCCTTTGTTGGTGATGGAATAAACGATGCCCCAGTTCTTGCAATATCAGATATAGGAATTGCAATGGGAGCCTTGGGCTCAGATGCAGCAATAGAAGCAGCAGATGTTGTACTTATGACAGATGAACCATCAAAAATAGTAGATGCAATACACTTGTCTAAGAAAACAATGAGAATAGTAAAAGAAAACATAACATTTGCAATACTTGTAAAAGTAATAGTATTAATCTTAAGTGCATTTGGACTTTCAACAATGTGGGAGGCAGTATTTGCAGATGTAGGAGTTTCAATAATAGCGATAATAAATGCTCTAAGAGTATTAAGAGTTAAACATTAAAAAAATAAAAGTAAGAGGAATTGTAGACAATTTCTCTTATTTGTGTTAATATGGATTTGAAAGGAGAATGACTTATGAAAAATGTTATAATAGTTATTTTAGTCTTAGTAATTATTGCAGGAATTGCATTCATAGCTTTAAACTTTAACAAAATTGCGGAACACGAAGAGCCATTAGAGAATACGGAGAATATTACTGAAGAAATTACATTTGTAAGAACATATAACATTGTATCAGACTTACAAAGAACAGATTCGTCAGGACAATACAAATACTATGTAATAGACCAATTTCAAATGGACAATCCAATAGTAATAAAAGTAGAAAGTTCATATAATTTAAATGAAAATGAAAATTATGAATTTACATTCGAAGGAACAAAAACTGAAGGAAAAGAGTATACAATTCAAGAAATTTTTGATAATTTTAAAATTGTAGATATACAATCAACTGATAAAGAAGGACTAGAACAAAGACAAGATGTAATATAGGTAAATACAATAAAAGATGGAGAAAGAGCTGGTTCGGGATTATCTATGATAAATGATGTATGGAATGAAAAAGGCTGGGTAATGCCTAAAATTGAAGAAACGTATAATCCAAATAGAACGACACTAGTATTATATACTAAACAGAATAGTAAAAACTATACTGAAAACTATACTGAAAACTATACTAAAAACTATACCGATAACTATACCAAAAATTATTCAAGTAAAATAAATAAAACCCAGAAACGAATAATTGAGATAATTAAAGAAAATCCTACTATAACAACAAAAGAATTGTCGGAAGCAATAGGAAATATCACTCTATCAGGGATTAAATGGAATTTTAAGAAAATGAAAGAGAATGAAATTATAATAAGAGAAGGAACTGCTAGAAAAGGAAAATGGATTTTATTATAAAGAAATTGAGATACTAAAATAAATCAAATACTATAAAAGACGGTAAAATGCCGTCTTTCTTAATCATTATCATCTAAGTTATCAAAAAGTGAACTGTTATAAAAATCTTTTAAAGAAATTCCAAAACCAAGACAAATGTAATAAATAGTTTCCGATGATGGAGCTTTTGTAATAACTTTAAAAATACTTCTTATTGTTGAGGGATTAAAACCAGCAGAAATTGCTAACTGATTTATATTCATATTATTTGCTCTACAAAGATCTTCTATTCTTTTCCTTGTTGCTTCTAGCAATGTTATGATTTCCCTCCTGTTCATAAAAATATATAAAATCAGTATAACAAAGATAAAATAAAAATATGCGTGAAATTTAACTCATACTTATTGACTTTCTATTATGTGAATGTTATAAAAAATATAGATACTTAAGAAAAGGGGAAAAAGATGAATAATAATAAAGTAATAAATAGACAAATATCAATAAATTCAATAATAGAAGTAGCAAAATATTTGGAAAATCATAAATCAGAATATGACAAACAATTTGAACTTGAAGAAAATAAGAATAAAAATATTCCATATGGAGAAAAAAATTATAAATATGAATATGGAGATACATCATTAAAATATACAATAGAATTCAAGAATGGAAAAAATATTGAAGAAAGTGATTTTAACTGGTTCGTAGGTAATCTAAATAGACCTGAAGATATAAATAGTATATCTTTAGATTTATATATTAAATTTAATACTAAAAGTCCTAATAGTACAGTTAATGATTTATACAATAGAATAACAGTTTCTCTTTGGTTTAGAGAAGCGGATGTTACTATTAACATAGATACATCAAATCAAGAACATGAAGCACATTGTATATATTCAGATATTATGAATATTTTAGAAAATGCTCCAGATAGATATGATAAAATAGTAAAACATAGAAAAATAAGAATTCAATGCTTTACTATAACAGTAGGAATTATTATATCTTATATTTTATATTTAGTACTAAAAATGAATGTTGACGTATTACCAGAGATGGTAGCACAGTATTTAAACAATAAATACGTTTTGATATTTGGACAATGGTTTGTCGCAATTGTATTTGGAAATGTTTTATCTTATTGGTTTATGCTAAATATATATAGACCATTACTTCCGGAGACAAGATATTCGGGTTTTAATTATACAACGAATAGAGGCAACTATGCTGATGATATAGATGAATATTTACAGCACTCAGAAGTACATATTGGAAGATATGCTGATGCAGAAAAAAGAAGAAGTAAAATTGAAAAAATATATAAAGTTACTCGAATTATAGTATTACTTCAACTATTAATAAGTATAATATTATTTTTTATCTTAAAATAAAGAAAAAGAGGAAACATATGAGAAGGTTTGGAGTGAACAATAATCAATATGTAGTATATGCAAACGAACAAGAAGAAGCAAAACAAATACTTATTCAAGAATTAGATAGAGTAGATAAAATTAAAGAAAAAATTGCAAATATGCTTACTAAAGATGGACAAGCATATCAAAATTTTATGGAAAATACATCAGAAGAAAATCTAAATATTTATTTTACTGATGTAACTTCTCCATTACTTGATGATCCGAACAATAGAACGGAAAAAGGAATTGTTGTACAAAGAAGTTCGGTAGATGGAAAAATTACTTATACTTTAGCATACAGGTATCCAGAAATAAATGGTCAAAATGCTGATTTTAGATTAGCACATGAAATGGGGCATTTAGTTTTAAATCCTTCAAATATTAAAATGCAAACATACGACCAAAATACAGATACAAGACAAGTAACAGGTTTAATAAGGGTGCCAAAAGGACAAGAAAATAATCCAAATGCTTTTTATGGAAGTCAAATACAAGAAAATGCAATAAACTTACTTGCAGAGTTGGCTATTAGAGGAGAGCATAGCGCAGATGATATAATAAAAGGAAATGTAGATGTATCAGAGTTTAATTCATATAAAAAAGTAGATGAGTTAGTGAAATTACTAGCTGTTTCTATGAGAAACGACTTTGATAAAGAAATGAGTTTTGAACAATTAGTTGAAAATAAACTAGATTCATTTATTGAACATTCAGATGGTACAAAAGAGCCTGCAAATACATTTTTCTATGGTTTATTAAATGATTCTAGTATGATTGAAAATGAATTTGACAAATATATGGGTAAGGGTGCTTATAGAGATTTAGATACATATATTACAAGTTTACATAGAACAAATAGCCAAGAACAATTTAATTTAGTTTATAAAGAAGCTCAAGAAATGATTAGAGATTTTGCAAATGAAAGAATGCAAGAAAAACACAAAGAAGCGGTAGCAAGAGAAGGAGAAAATGTTCCTAGTTTAGATGGTAAAGTAGAAATGATTAATGAAATGACAGGTGTAGCTTTAGAACAAAATAATCAAACATTATCAGTTAGACACAAATTAGCACAAATTTTACAAAGAAACAATATTCTTATGAAAATACCTTTTTTACAAAAATTCGTAAGCAAACAATTAAATGTTTTGCCACCAGCAGTAAGTAGAATAAAAGAACAAATAGCTAAACCTGTTGTTAAAAAAACTTTATCAGAACAACTTGCAGAAGATGCAAGAAAAAGAAATCCTAATCTTGGTAGAAGAATGTCAGATCCGAATAAAATAGCATATATGCAAAGACAAATGGAGAAAAAAATGAAATCAACTGATGAAGAAGAGAGGTAAAGCTAATGAATAATGATAAATTTGTATGGCAAAAACATGAATTAGCAATTGCAAAAAATCAATGTGAATTATGTATATATAATAATAAAAATGATTATAAGAAATGTATTAAATATCCAAAAGGAAAAGATGCTGATATTTTAAATAACAAAAAAGCTTGCCCTGAATTAAAAATGGAAGGAGAAATAGATTTATAAAATAAAAAAACTTGCCATAGAGTTCTATGGCAAGAAACCAGGATTCAGACACGCTTATTATGGTACTTGACCGAAAATGTTGCGCGATTTGCGATTAACGCAATAAAAAAAATATTTTAACCCGGTTTTTTTAAACTAAAACTTTGACTCTTACAGGAGTTAGCCTCTTAAGGCCATAATGTCCATACAGGAGCTAACCTCTTAGGGCTATAATTCCGCACTTTAAATCTATACTCATAATTCGAAAAACTATACAGTTGATCAGACTGCATATAAGAAGTGCGGGGCCCCACACTTCTCTTTTCAGAAAATTTTCTAA
>CALXXB010000077.1 GCA_944392525.1 uncultured Clostridia bacterium
GTTGCAACAATTGGTATATTATATGAATTCTTTAATGTTTTTGCTGCATAAGCTACTAACCAATCATGGGCATGGATAACATCAAAATTTCCTTCTTTTAGCATAATTTCATTTGCTTTTGCTATCATATTGAAATTTAACTGTAATATCCAGTCTATAAAATTATTAGGGTTAATCATATAATTGTCAACTCTATATACTTTTACACCTTTATCATCTTCAAAATAAGGTGCATCTCCTTCTCTATAAGTAATTACTGTTACATCATGTCCATCTTTATGCAAAGTTCTTGACAAATCGTAAACAACTCTTGCGATTCCTCCTACCACTCTTGGTGGATATTCCCATGTTAACATTAGTATCTTCATTAAAATTCTCCCTTTCTTTTCATATATTTTCTTTAGTTAAAATATTTTGGTTCTATTTTTGACATTTTCTTACACTATTGTATACAAATTTTCAAAAAAAGTAAATGCTTTTTTCAAAAAAACATTCACTTTTTTTATTCTTTTAAATTATATTCAATTAATTAGATTTCTTTCCAAATTTTTTTGAAATAAATGAAGTATCATAGTTATTATTTTTAAAATCTTCATCTTCCAATATTTTCAAAATAAAATCTGCATTTGTTTTTATTCCTTCAACAACTAACTCTGCTATACTACTCTTCATCTTAGCTATTGATTCATTTCTATCTTTTCCATGAACTATAATTTTTGCAATCATTGAATCATATGTTGGTGGTATTGAATATCCTGGATAAATAGCTGTATCTATTCTTACTCCATTTCCTCCTGGCAAATGTAAATCAGTTATTGTTCCTGGACATGGCATAAAGTTTTTATCTGGGTCTTCAGCATTTATTCTAACTTCTAAACTATGACCAGTAAAAGTAATATCTTTTTGTTTATAGCTTAAAGGTTCTCCGCTTGCTATTTTTATTTGTTCTTTTATTATATCAATTCCTGTTACCATCTCTGTTACAGGATGTTCTACTTGAACTCTTGTATTCATTTCCATGAAATAGAAATCTTTATTTTTATCTACTAAGAATTCAATTGTACCTGCATTAGTGTATCCAATTTCCTTAACAGCATTTACTGCTACTTCTCCCATCTTCTTTCTTGTTTTATCATCTAATATGCTTGATGGTGTTTCTTCTAATACTTTTTGATTTCTTCTTTGTACAGAACAATCTCTTTCACCTAAATGAACACAATTTCCATGTTCATCTGCTAAAATTTGAATTTCTACATGTCTTGGATTTTCTACAAATTTTTCTAAATAAAGACTGTCATCATTAAAAGAAACTTTTGCTTCTTGTTTTACTAAATCATATTCCTTTTCCAATTGGTCTTTATTATAAGCAACACGAATACCTCTTCCGCCACCACCTGCTGATGCTTTAAGCATTACAGGATATTTTATTTGCTCTGCAAGTTGTACTGCTTCTTCTTTAGATTTTATTAAACCTTCAGAGCCTGGTACTACTGGTACTCCTGCATTTTTCATTGTTTCTTTTGCTTTTGATTTGTTTCCTAATAATTCTATTAATCTATAATTTGGTCCTATAAATTTTATTTCCATTTCTTCGCAAATTTTAGCAAAAGTGCTATTTTCTGATAAAAATCCAAATCCTGGATGAATACTATCTGCACCTGTTAAACAAGCTGCTTCTAAAATTGCTTTCATATTTAAATAACTTTTATTAGATGCTGCTGGTCCAACACAAATAGCTTCATCTGCTAAACTTACATGTAATGCTGTTTTGTCTGCTTCTGAATATATTGCAACTGTTCTAATTCCCATTTCTCTACATGCTCTAATAATTCTAACTGCTATTTCTCCACGATTAGCTATTAATACTTTCTTTAACATGTTCTTCTCTCCTTATACAACTGCAAAAGTCAATTCACCTTTTGCTGCTACTTTTCCATCAACAGTAGCTATGGCCTCTCCTATTCCTATTGGGCCTTTTCTTTTTATTATTTTAACTTCTAATTTTAGTGTATCTCCTGGCACTACTTGTTTTTTGAAACGTATTTTATCAATTCCTCCAAACAATGCATTTCTTCCTTTATTTTCTTCCATAGAAAGAATTGCAACTGCTCCTGTTTGAGCAAGAGATTCTACAATTAATACACCTGGCATTATTGGGTTTCCAGGGAAATGCCCTTTAAAATAATATTCGCTTTCATCTACATGTTTATATGCTGTTGCACTTTCTCCTGGTACATATTCTTCTACTTCATCAATCATTAAGAAAGGTTCTCTTTGTGGTATTATGTTTTTTATACCTTCTTTATCTAAAACCATTTTTTCCTCCTAATATATAAATCTTTATCAAATTCAGTCTATTTTATTTTAAATAATGGTGTTCCGTATTCTACTATATCCTCATTATTTACGCAAACTTCTACTATTTCTCCATCGAATTCAGACTCTATTTCATTCATTAATTTCATAGCTTCTACAATACATAGAACTTGACCTTTATGTACTTTATCTCCCACTTTAACAAATGGTTCTTTGTCTGGTGAAGAACTTGCATAGAAAGTTCCAACCATAGGACTTTTTACTACTTTATAATTTTCTTCTTGTTTTGTTTCTTTTTCTTCTGCTTTTACTATAGCTGTTTCTTGTTTTTCTGTAACTACAGGTGTTGTCATTGGAGCACTAGCTTCAATAACATTTCCTGGCGCTGCTATTACTACTTCTTTTTCAGTATTCTTTTTCATACTTATCTTTACACCATCTGGAAATTCTATTTTCAAAGAATCTATCTTTGAATTTCCCATATCATCAATTAATCTTTTAATATCACTATAATCCATTTTAATTCCTCCTATCATAGATTATTTTCAAGATATATCAAAAAGGTAACACACCAAATTGAACATTATTTATACTCTTTTAATAGTAAACTACTGTTGTGTCCTCCAAATCCTAATGAATTTGAAATTGCATATTTAACTTCTACATCTCTTCCTTCATTTGGTACTACATCTAAGTCACATTCTTCGTCAGGTACTTTGTAGTTTATAGTTGCAGGTACAAATCCTTCTTGTATTGATTTAGCACACACTATTGCTTCTACTCCTCCTGCTGCTCCTAATAAATGACCAGTATGTCCTTTTGTTGAACTTACCATTACTTTTCTTGCTGCTTCTTCTCCTAGAGCTGTCTTTATTGCTTGTGTTTCACAAGAGTCATTTAAATGTGTTGAAGTTCCATGTGCGTTTATATATGTTATTTCTTCTGGTTTTACATTTCCTTCTTCCATAGCTAGTTTCATGGCTCTTGCTCCACCTTCTCCACCTGGTGCTGGTGAAGTAATGTGATATGCATCTGAAGTTGCTCCATATCCTACTACTTCTGCATATATTTTTGCACCTCTAGCTTTTGCATGTTCTAACTCTTCTAGGATTACAACTCCTGCACCTTCTCCCATTACAAATCCGCTTCTTTCTTTATCAAATGGGATACTTGCTCTATTTTTATCTTCAGCCTTTGTTAGAGCTTTTATATTTGTAAATCCTGCAATGCTAAGTGGTGTTATTCCTGCCTCTGTTCCTCCTGCTATTACAATATCTTGATATCCATGTTTTATCATTCTAAATCCTTCACCAATGCAATGTGTTCCTGTTGCACAAGCTGTTACCATAGCAAAAGACTCACCTTTTGCTCCAATATCTATTGCAACATTTCCTGTCGCCATATTTATTATTCCCATTGGTATATACATAGGAGATACTCTATCTGGACCCTTTTCATTACATTTTTTGTTCTCTCTTTCTATTGTTTCAATTCCACCAATTCCAGAACCAACTATTACTCCTACTCTTTCCATATTTTCTTTTTCTTTATCTAATTTGCTATCTTTCCAAGCTTCTCTTGTTGCGATCATAGCATATTGTGAAAATTTATCTAATCTTTTTGCTTCTCTTTTATCAAAATAATCTTCTGGATTATAATCTTTTACTTCTGCTGCTAGTTTTACTTTAAAATTTGTTGTATCAAAAGATTTAATGTAATCAATTCCACATTTTCCTTCTTTGATACCTTTCCAAAATTCTTCTACATTATTTCCTAATGGAGTTATTGCTCCTAATCCTGTAATTACAACTCTTTTCATTTTAAAATCTCCTTATTTTCCTAAAAATTACACTTCTATATTTTATCACATTTTCAAAGATTTTTCTATTAGTATGCTCGGTCGAATTTTTACATTACCATTCCACCATCGATATTTATTACTTGACCCGTAATATATGAACTCTTTTCTGAGCCTAAGAAGTAAATTACTTCTGCTACTTCTCTTGCTGTACCCATTCTTTTTAATGGTATTTGTGCATTTATATTTTCTTTTACGCTATCAGATAATACACTTGTCATATCTGTTGCAATAAATCCAGGTGCTACCGCATTTGCCCTAATATTTCTAGATGCTAATTCTTTTGCAACACTTTTTGTAAATCCAATTATACCTGCTTTTGAAGCTGCATAATTTGTTTGACCTGCATTTCCTACAACACCTACAACAGATGCTAAATTAATAATACTTCCTTGTCTTTTTTTCATCATATATTTAGTTACAGCTTTTGTTACTAAATATGTTCCTTTTAAGTTTATTTCTATAACTTTATCAAAATCTTCTTCGCTCATTCTCATAAGTAATGTATCCCTTGTAACACCTGCATTGTTTACTAATACATCTATTTTTCCAAACTCTTTTATTGCCTCTTCTACCATATTATCTACATCTGATGCTTTTGATACATCTGCTTTTACTAATAAACATTTAACGCCTTTTTTCTCAAACTCTTTTTTAATACCATCTACATCTGTTTTGTCAGATACATAGTTAATTACTACGTCATATCCATTTTCTGCATAAACTTCAGCAACTTCTTTTCCTATTCCTCTTGATCCTCCTGTAACTAATACTACTTTTCTTTCTTCCATTATACATCTTCCTCCTCTAAATATTTTTCTAAACTTTCTAAACTATTTATATTATAAGTTTTAGCTTCTTTATTATCTTTTCTAACAAA
>CALXXB010000078.1 GCA_944392525.1 uncultured Clostridia bacterium
CTACAATGACAATAATAAGTTTGTACTCCATTTCCATGACTTATTACTAACATATTGCCATAAGAACCTTTATATCCTGAAAATGTCACTGTTCCAGAAGCTGCTGCTTTTATCGGTGTTCCTGCTGATGCTGAAATGTCTAACCCTGTATGTGATGATCTTCTAATGCTACTTGATGCTCCAAATCTAGAAGTTATCACTCCTGAAATTGGTCTTATTAAACTTATTCCAATATTAGCTTTAGCACTTGATGTAGTTCCTTTTGTATTTACTGTACCTGTAGCTGCATATTTAGTAGAAGACTTGCTAGTTGATGCTACCACAACAGGTTTTGGTGGTTCTACATATAACTTTGATACGGCATCTTCTGATGTAACTAAATCCTTCATTTCTGTTTCATATTTTTCTACAATTGCAATATTTTCTATATTAGAACTATTTTTATCTTTCAAATCACTGACTACTTTTTCTGCTTCTTCAAATGTTCCAACATATGATTTTTCTTCCTGACTATCTGTTATTGCATAATACCTATAATATGTAACTCCTGATTCTTTTATTTTATTAAATATTTCATCATCATTGGTAACAATGTTCTTCTTTAATAAGCAAAGCTTATATTCAGGTAAATTATCCACTTGAACAAATGCTACATTTGAATTCGTTCCATCACCTTTATCAACATAATCATTTATTTTATGTTGTAATCCTGATCTATCTTCTGTATATCCCACTTGTTCTCCATTTATATAAACACTATATGTTGGTTTATATAAAAAGGCTATCGTCCCTATAATTAAAAAAGCTGCTATAACAAAAAGGATTATAAATTTAACTCCTCTTCTTGTATGTATCAACACTTTTTTTAACATTTATATTCTCTCCTTTGTATATCTTTTCCTATTATTCATTGTAATCATATTGTAATATTTCTATTTTTGCAAAGGGATTATACTTTAAATTTCCGTAGCTTTTCTTCGATTTTTTCTTTTTATCTCATTTTTATTCGTTTTATCTCGTTTTTTCTTTTTTAATCTAAAAATAAATATCGTATGAGAAACTCTCATACGATACTTTTTTAACCTTGCATTTCTGTTTTTACAGTATTTATTTCAGTTACTGTAGCTTTTTGAGCTGGTATATAATAACCTTTGCTTTGAGCTATTTTAAATAGTTCATATTGAAAACTTTCATCATTATTTCTAATTTGTTGAAAAGTTTGTCTTAATTGCATATTCTCACATTCTGAGATAGCTGTCTGATATGCTGTTAAATCAGACTTAACTCCTGCTAAAATATCATTTACCATTACTTTCTCGTCCATAATTTTCCTCCTTTTAATTATTTCCTAAAAAGCTCATTAATTTTTGTTTAGTATTTAAAGCATCTTGAGCTGATTTTGTAAATAGTTGTTTAATTTGTGGATCAACTGCTTGTGAAGCATATGTGTTTAATTTTTGATATGTTGTTTCATGTGCTCCTATTAAATGTCTTAGATGTTGTAATTCCATTTGATTTAAATCTGGCATAATTATCCTTCCTTTCATTTAAAATCTAAATGTATTATTTCCAATTTTTATTCTTTTATACAAAAAAATAAAAACAGGATAACCTGCTTTTATTTATATTTATTATTTTAGTAAAATTTCTTCTACTTCTTTCCAACCATTTACTCTTACAAAGTTATGTTCTTTTAATTCTTCCTTTGTCATGTTTTTATTATGATATGCTGTAAATAATAATTTTAATCTTGCTTTTCCTAATAATTTCTTAGGACTATCATCAATTCTAATATCTGCTTCTAGCAATTCCTTATTAGAAATAAATATAAATTTATGAGGATCTATAAATGGAAAATTCTTAATTAGGAAATTATATTTATCATACAAGGTTTTTCCTGATACTTGTGGTGCATCTCTAAAAACATATGCTGTTGCTATATATAGATCATATTTTTCATTTAGTTTTTCCAATGTTTCTTTTGCACCGTCTATTATATTTGCATAATCATATACATTGTTGTTTGAATAGAACTCTATCCATTCATCCATTCTATCTTTTGGTATTAAATCATTTATGTAATAGCTTTCAGCATCTTCTTGTTTATAATTTGTTCCTAAAAACTCATTTATCATCCTGATAAATCCTTTTTCTGTTATAACATCATCCATATCAACTATTAATTTTTCCACAAAACCACCTACTCTATTACTTCTAAATTTGCAAACTTAGCCATTAATCTTTTATGCCCTACCTTATCAAAATTGATGTCTACTTTTAAGTCTTCTCCTTCTGGCTCTACTTTATTTATTGTTCCTTCTCCAAATTTCTTATGATATATTCTTACCCCTTCTTTATATTGTGATAAATCAACTTCTTTATTTGATTTTTTGTTTAGACTGCTTAAGAAACTCTCTGCTGTTCTAAACATAAAATTATTATTGTTAACTTTACTTGCTGCTGCAACTGTTTCTTTAGGTTCCATTTTGTAACTTTTTACTTTTCCTGCATTTTGAGCTCCATATGTCCAACTATAATTAGAATCTTTAAACATTCTATCTTTATTTGTTGTTTCTCCAAATGCTTCTTCATAGCCTTCTAACAAGTCTTCAGGTATTTCTTTTAAGAATCTAGATACTTGGTTATAGCTTGTTGACCCAAATATTGTCCTTTGCTTACTACAAGTTAAAAATAGATGTTCTTTTGCTCTTGTTATTCCAACATAACATAAACGTCTTTCTTCTTCTAATTCTTTTGGCTCTGATATTGATTTATATCCAGGAAATATTCCTTCCTCCATTCCTACTAAGAATACTACAGGAAATTCTAGCCCTTTTGCACTATGTAAAGTCATTAATGTAACATAATCAGCATCTTCATCTAAATCATCAATATCACTAGATAAAGTTATTCCTTCTAAGAACTCTCTTAAGCCATTTTCTGCTTCCTCTTCTTCAAATTCTATTGCTACTGTTAAAAATTCATCTAAGTTCTCTATTCTATTTTCTGCCTCTATTGTATTTTCGTCTTGAAGAGCTTTAGTATAACCTGTTTTCTTTAAAGTCTCTTTTATTAATTCTGAAATAGGCATATCATCTTTTTTAGCTTTTAGTTCTTCAATAACATTTATAAAGTCTCTTGAACTCATAAATACTCTGTTTAAACCAAATTCATCAGCTCTTTTAATTATTTCATACATTGGTATCTCTGTTTCATTAGAAAGTGCTTCTATTTTGTCTAAGCTAGTTTTTCCTATTCCACGTTTTGGTTCATTTATTATTCTTCTTAAACTCAAATTATCATTTGGATTTTGTATTAATCTTAAATATGCAATAATATCCTTAATTTCTTTTCTTTCATAGAACTTTAAACCACCAATTATCTTATATGGTATATTTTCTCTTCTTAAAATATCTTCTATTGCTCTTGATTGTGTATTCATTCTATAAAGAATAGCAAAGTCCTGATATTTATAATACTCTTCTCTTTTTAAATGTTCTATTTGCTCTACAATATAACTTGCCTCATCATATTCATTATCTGCCTGATATACTTTTGGCAAGTTTCCGTCTTCGTTCTGTGTCCATAGTTCTTTCTTATATTTTACTTCATTATTTTTAATAACACTATTTGCTGCTTTTAATATATTTCCTGTACAACGATAATTTTGCTCTAATTTTATTATTTTAGTTCCTGGAAAATCTTTTTCAAAGTTTAATATATTTGAAATATCTGCGCCTCTAAATGAATATATACCTTGGTCATTATCTCCCACAACTGTTATATTTTTATGTTTTGATGCTAATATAGTAACTAATGTAAATTGTGATTTATTTGTATCTTGATATTCATCTACTAAAACATATTTAAATTTATTACTATAATACTCTCTTATATCTTCATTATCTTGTAATATTTTTATTGTATAGTTAATAATATCATCAAAATCTATTGCATTATTTTCCTTTAATCTTTTTTGATATAATTCATATACGGTTGCAATCTTTTCTTTTCTGAAATCTCCATTTGCTCTTAATGTATACTGGTCTGGCTCTAGCATTTCATTTTTAGCGTTACTAATTTCTGATAAAACAGCTCTATCATTAAATAACTTGTCATCTATATTTAAATCTTTTAAACAATTTTTTACCAAAGTTCTTTGATCTGTTGTATCAAATATAATAAAAGATGTATCAAATCCAATTCTATCAATAAATCTTCTTAAAATTCTTACACATATAGAATGAAATGTTCCCATCCAAATATCAGCTGCTTCATCTCCAACTAAATTTGCAATTCTTTCTTTCATTTCATTTGCAGCTTTATTTGTAAAGGTAATTGCTAAGATATCCCAAGGCTTTACTCCTTTTTCTTTTATTAAATATGCAATTTTATGTGTTAATACTTTTGTTTTCCCGCTTCCTGCTCCTGCTATTACTAAGCATGGTCCTTCTGTATTCACTACGGCTTCGTATTGTTTATCATTTAATCCTTCTAATATTTCTGACATTTGTTTTTCCCTTTCTTTTTAATTTTGACTTTTTTTATTATATCAACATGTCTAATTCTTTACAAGCGAACAAAACAAATTTTTCTATTTTTTATTTATCTTTTTTAATAATAATTCTATACATTCACTAATCTCTTTACTACATTCTAAATATGTTTCTTTATCATATCCCCAAGGGTCTGCTATATCTATCTCATCGTGGTTTGGTTCATTATATTCTACATATTCTTTCATGGTAAAAACTTTTCCTTTTAACTCTGGATATAATTCTAAAACATCTCTTTTATGGTATTTGGTTGCACATAATACTAAGTCCATATCTTTTATTTTAGAATTTCTAATATTGGTTGCCCTATGTTTTTCTAAATTAACATCATAATAATTTTTCATTATATATTTTGCTTCCCATGTAGATTCTTCCCCATTATATGCATGCACTCCACATGA
>CALXXB010000079.1 GCA_944392525.1 uncultured Clostridia bacterium
TTTATCATTGTATAGATATTCCCGTTTAATTGTAATTGAAAATCTATTTTATTTTTCACACATTCTGATTGCATATAAGAAAGCATATCATCTATTTCATCAATACCCGTTTTATCTAAAACTACCACAGTTTTTTCTCTTAAATCTTTATCTAGATTTTTTATTCTATCTTTTATATCTAATTCATCTGCTATTTCACTTTTCATACTTAACTCATTTAGTTTATGTTCTAAAGATTTTTGCTTATGTGCTATTGAATGACTTACTTTACTAAATTCCAAGTTTTCTTTTTCTAACGCTTCTACTTCTTTCTTCTTATTCTCCAGCTCTTCTTTTGTTTCTTCTAAGTCTTTAACTAACATTTTCTGCTTATAATATAACTGTAAAGATTTTTGAATAGTTACAAACATCATTATTGCAAATATTATAAATCCCGTTCCTAAATTTCTACTCATTTTTCCTTCATAATTTGATAAAATTACTATCGTAAATAGTATTATACAACTAATATTCAAAATTGATAAATTAAAATATTCGTTTTTTAGTTTTTCTTTAAGAAAGGCAAGTCCTCTATTTATTCTTTTAATTCTTAAAAAGAAAAATATTAATAACATATATATTAGTAATATTATTGTCAGATTAATATAATCATTCTGTATGTTAAAAATAAAGAATATAATAAAACCACAAAATGTACTTATCACAAAAATTATATAATTTACTGTCAAAGAAATCATTGTAGTTATTAATGAATATTCTATTTTACTTTTACTTTTAAACATAAACAAAATTGAAATAAAAAATATAATACTTATTACTAAGTATAAAAAATTAATCCAATCTCTGATAAATTTGCAAATAATACTAATTAATATCATAAGCATAGTAATGCATACTTTTTCTTTTACTGTCTTTTTCATCTCAATATTTGTTATTTTAAAATTCATATAGTAAGTACATATGTTAATAAAATATAATCTTACTATATATACAACGACTTCCGTCGGTTCTATTTGCATTATATAATCAAACACCTCTTCTCCTCCTATCAACATTATTTATTATATAAAAAAAATAAAAGATAATCAATATAAACTCATTTTAGCACTATATTAATTATCTTCTATTTTTCTATTTTAAAATTTTAATAATCTAACCAATGACTAAGCCATTTCCAAAATGCATCGTACCAATCCATACCTATCACCACCTTTTTTCTTTGGTATTTTTGTTTCTTTTTGTCATAAAAAAAATACCATTCATCTAAGCTTAGATAGGTGGTATTTCATAATGAGAAAAGATGGTGAAAAATAAAAAAATCTAGTATTTTTTGAATACTAGATCAATTTCTTTATCTTATCTACATAATAATATATAAACTCCATAGGTGTTGGTACACCTGTTTCATAATTAACTTTAGCAGTATAGTAAGTTTCTAAATCTTCAATCGATGAAACCCTCCATGCATGAATAATTGCATTTTGAATACCATTTGTAATTGTGTTTCCAGATTTCTTATGAATCTTAGTTAAATACTGAATAACATTAGTATTACTATTCTCATTTTCTATTAAATATAAAATAGCATCATGAATATATTTTCTTCCTTTAAGCTTTGAAGTTACGCCAATTAAATCTAATTCATGATTAATTAAATCTGAAATTTTATTTTCATTTTCCTCTATTTCTTCGCCAACTGTTTTAGGTTCATTATCTGAAGAAACATTTCTATACATCAAGAAATTATTTAAAACATTATCACAAGAATATTTAGGATGGTCTTTATATAGAATTAAGTCAACACCTTCTCTGTGAAGAATTTCATAAGTTCTTTTTGAGTGTACATGAGTTGTTACAATAACAATTGGTTCGTAATTTAAATTTAACTTTTTCAAATTTGATAAAAACTCTAAAGAATTAGTATTGCCACTTTTACTATTGTTTAACTCTAAATCTAATATAATTCCTTCTGGATGTTTTAATCTCACATATTTTAACGCATCTACATCAGAATCTGTTACACCGACTAATTCAAAATCATCTCTTTTCTTAATAGAACTAATAAAATTATTACAGTCATTGATATCATCTTCTATAATTAAAATTTTCATAGGCTTTGTCAATTCTAAACTCCTCCTTTATGTCTAATTTTTTACACTATACCATAAAATCCCTCAAATTTCCATATTTATTTATTATTTTTAACTATCTGCTTTGTATTTTTTCTTTTATAAAATAAAAAAAAATAGTCGAGGTATTTATTATGAAAAAAAGTGATAATAGTAACAATGAATTAGAAAAAATAGAACAAGAGAAAAGAGGAAAAAGAATAAGAGACATTAGAGAAAATGAACTACATATGAATAAAACAGAGCTAGCCAAAGAAATAGGTATCTCTAGTCAATTTTTAGGTTTAGTTGAAGATGGAAAAGGAAATTTAGTATATAAAAGCCTAAAAAAATTAAGAAACTTAAGTGGTCATTCTGCTGATTATATTCTTTACGGACTTGATGATAAATGCATTGATAAAACAAAGGAATTACTTCAAAATTATTCAGAAGATGAAATAATTGAAACATTAAATTTTATAAAGCATTTTATTATGCTAATTAGAAATATTTAATTTTTTACTTTATTCTATTATATTTATTTTCTGTCTTATCTTCTTTAATATAATATATTAATTTGAATGTTTTGTATTGACTTTTTTCATTCCTTTTGATAGCATTCTCTTATAAATATTTAAAGTGATTAGGGATGAAAAAATGATGAGTAATTATATAATTTATTTAAATACTTTGACAACAGTAGAAAGAAATAAATATTTATTATACATAGTTTTATTTTTTACAGTTATATTATTATTTTGTGGAGTATTATATTTGATAAAAAAAAAGTTTTTAAATAGAAGCAAAAATACATTATTTCAAAGGTTTTTAAAAAAATTATAAGAGTATAAAAAATTATACTCTTATAATTTTGACTAATTTAACAAATTTTGTTCACTTAACTTTTCAATTCTTCTTATCCCTTTACTCTCTTGTAGAATTTCATATTGCTTTTTAGCTATTTTATTTAATCTATCTAGTCTCTTATCTTGAGGAATTTCTTGTTCTATCATTTCAGCATTTAAATTTTCCAAATTACTTAAAATTACTAATTGAAGGACATTTGCATAATCTCTTATATTTCCATCTAAGTTAGGATTTTTATCTTTCCAATCTTTCGCAGTCATTCCAAACAAAGCCATGTTTAGCATATCCGCTTCATCTGCATATACGTATTGTTTTTGTTTATCTGTTAGCGTTGGAACTAAGTTTTCTTTCATACTATCTGTATGTATTCTATAATTTGTTTTAGCCAATTCTCTTCTTACAGACCACTCTATTCTATTTTGATATGACTCATTTCTTTTTAACCTTTCAAATTCAGTAATTAAATATAACTTAAATTCCGGACTTAACCAGCTTGCAAATTCAAAAGCTATATCTGGGTGTGCAAATGTTCCAATACTATATCTACCACCTTTAGATATAAATCCTATACTATTTGTTCTTTTTATCCACTGAGTAGGAGACATTGTAAAAGAATTTCTTCCATATTCAGTTTTAATTTGGTCGAATTCGACCAAATTAAAATTAGGATTGTGTAACTGCTCCCAAAGGCCTACATAATCAATTGTATTAATTCTTCTTAACCAATTCTTTACTGTAAAAGATGGATCACTTGAATTCTGATATTTTGCTAAATCTGTTATTGAAATATAATCAGTATTTCCAACTCTCATAACTTTTACTGTAGTATCTTTTACCTTCATTTGTGTCTTAATAAATTCTTTTTCCATTCACATCACATCCTTTAACAAATTTGTAGCTATTATAAAACACTTGTTTGCTAAAGTCAAGTAAAAAATAAATTTTAAAGTGTAATTTTACTTTTACTTTTATAAAAAATAGAACGTATATAATTATAATTTATACACGTTCTATTTCTTTATATTATTTTTTAAAAACTTCTTGCCATTCTTTTTCTCTAAATCCTGTAAGTATTGTATCATCAGTAATAAGAAGTGGTCTTTTAATTAGCATACCATCACTAGATAAAAGATTTATCTTTTCATCATCTGTCATATTTGGTAACTTTTCTTTTAGATTAAGTTCTTTATATTTTAATCCACTAGTATTAAAGAACTTTTTAATATCTTTTTTGCTTTCAGTAATCCATTTTTTCAATTCTTTTTCAGTTGGTGTATCTTCTACAATATTTCTATCTTTGAACTCTATATTATTATCAATTAGCCATTTTTTAGCCTTTTGACAAGTAGTACATTTTGGATATTCTATAAATAAAACCATAACTTACACTCCTACACTCATAGTTTCTGGAAGAGTAGAACCACCATCAATCACAAAACCTTGTCCTGTTATATAAGATGATTCATTACTTGCTAAAAATGCTGCAAGCTCTCCTAGTTCTTCTATTGTTCCTAATCTACCCATAGGAATTCCATCTGCAATACCTTTTACAACTGAATCCGGATTACTACTATCAGAATCTTTTGCAATACCTTCAACCATAGGTGTCATAATATATCCTGGAAGTATTGCGTTTACTCTTATTCCTTTACTTACAACCTCTGCTGCTAGTCCTTTTGTAAATCCATATAATGCAGCCTTTGTTGTAGCATAAGCAACCTCTCCTGTATCTGCAACCATTGGACCTGTTACAGAAGAAAGATTTACAATTGCTCCACCATTTGGCATATAAGGTAAAACTTCTTGAGACATATTCCAACTACC
>CALXXB010000080.1 GCA_944392525.1 uncultured Clostridia bacterium
TTCTTCTTTTCTTTCAAATCTTTCTTCACGTTTTTCTTCTATTTTATCCATAAACATATTTATCATATCTGATAAATTGATTCCAAATGTGAATACTAGCAATATTACAGCTATTCCTATACAGAAGATTACAGCTCCTACATTACCTAAAAGTTTTGCAAGCACTACTCCTCCTACTGCACCTATTGCTCCTCCACCTTTTCCTTGTGCACCATAATAATAAGCATCTTTTACTACTTCTGACATTTCTTTTGAGGAATCCAACTCTCCTGCTGATATTTGGAACACACTAAATACAATTGCAAGCGCCACAATTGCAACTACATATTGAACTAATTTAGATGTTATTTCTTCTCTTCCGTCAGACGCCAATTTAATTGCAATAGCTAACCCTCCTATTGGAAGTACGTATTGCATTATTCCCATTATTCCACCTAATACTTCGTTTAATTTTATTCCTATTGTTCCTGATTTTGTATATATTAAAACAGCTAAAAGTATGCTAAGTACTATTAGTGTAACTACTGCTACGTCTAATCTAGAAGCTGTTTTCTTTCTTTTTTTGTATCTTTTTTTCTTAGCCATTTCTACCATCCTTCCAACCTTAAGTTTCTTTAATCCTTAAAAAGTCAGATTTTAAATAACTTCCAAATCTGACTTTTGTATATTACTTTAATTCTTTTCTACTGTTTTGAATTGTTTTTATTGTATCTTCTAATGATATTTGCATAAGGTTTAAAGCTTCAGTCATATTAGTTCCTAGTTTATTTAATGTTTCATTTAATACATCTTCTGTGTTTGCTAGTAAACTATCTGCATATTCCTTAGTTCCTTTTGAAATTTCTCTTGACATCTCATTTGCTGTTTCTATTATTTCTGTTTTTTGGTCATATGCTTTTCTTGTTATTTCATGTTCGTCTACCATAGCAATTATTCTATTTTCTGCTTCTTTTACTATTCCATCTGCTTCTTTTTGAGCTTCAACTAATATTCTTTGTCTTTCTTCTTTTACCCATTTTGCTTGTTTTAATTCATCTGGAAGCTTTATTCTTATTTCTTTTATTAAATCCAACATTTCTTCCTTATCAACAATTCCTTTTGATGTAAAAGGAAGACTCTTACTATTTTCTAATAAATCTTCTAAAGTTTCCAATAATGTAAAAATTTCCATGGTTTTACCCCTTTCCTAATCTTACTTTCTTTTTAAGAAAATAAGATGTACACGACCATACTTTCTTTTATTTATAATCTCTACTTCTAACTCATTTATTTGTTTTATTACTCTTTCTTCTTCATCTGTTTCTACTATTATTAAACTTTCACTACCTAGCAAGTCTAAATCTAACATTCTTTTTACAGATTCATATACTAAGTCTGTCTTATAAGGTGGGTCTATATATGTAATATCTATTTTTTTATTTAAAGACTCTAACATTTTTTCATATTGCATTTCGTATAATTTAACGTCTAAATGTGTTTTTTCTATGTTTTTCTTTATTACAGAAATGGCTTCTTTATTTTTTTCACATAGGATTACTTCTTTTGCTCCTCTACTTGCTGCTTCTAATCCTATTGCTCCACTTCCTGAAAACATATCTAAAAAACTACTACCAACAATATCATTTTGTATTATATTAAATAATGATTCTTTTACTCTATCTAATGTTGGCCTAGTTACATCGCCTTCTAATGTATATAATTTTGTTCCTCTTGCTTTTCCACTTATTATCCTCATATTTTAAACCCTCTTATGATGATACTATTTTATTCTTTTTTTTTCAAACGGTCAATACCATTAATACAAATGTAACATATATTTAACAGTTCTGTAATATTCTTCCCAAAAAGTAAAAAATAGTAAGGTAAACTTACTATTTTACATTGGTGTATTAATGTTCTAGAATATGGCTTTTCATCTTTTATTATTCCAAAGTTCTGCGTTCCAGATTTCAAATATCTAATGTTACCTGATAAAATACTGATTATATTTACATGTATTAAGTTCTGAAACACTATTTTATATCTCAATAGTTTCTATTAAATCTAATATTTTACCATTTTATAATATTGATAAAATGGTAATTTTGTTACTACTCAGACTTGGACAAATAAAAAATATCCCAATTAGCTATATACTAACAGGGATATTTTTAACTAAATTATCCGTCTATCATTTTTCCAAAAGTCAGGTATTTCATCATAATTATCTAAATTTGTACAATTATAAAAACAATTCCTTCCATTTATTTCTCTAAGCCATAATTCAGGTGCATTTCCTGTTAAATTTTTGCAATTTGAAAAACAAAAAATAATATCTCTTATGTTATTACATTTGTCAAATAAGTGCTCAGGTATACTTGTTATTGGTGTACCAGAAAAAGCAGATGAAAAATCAGTTACATTTGAACAATTTGCAAATAAATTCTCTGGTATACTTGTTATTGCTGTACCAGAAAAAGCAGATGAAAAATCAGTTACATTTGGGCAATTTGCAAATAAATTCTCTGGTATACTTGTTATTTGCGTACCAGAAAAAGCAGATGAAAAATCAGTTACATTTGGACAATTTGTAAATAGTTTTTCTGGTATACTCGTTATCCCTGTGTTATAAAATGTATGTGAAAAACTTGTTACTTTTGAACAATTTTTAAATAGTCCCTCTGGTATACTTGTTATTGTTGGTGTTGCACCAAATGTTCGAGTAAAGTCTGTTACATTTGAACAATTTGCAAACAAATTCTCGGGTATGCTTGCTATTAACGTTCTTTCAAATGTACTAGTAAAGTCTGTTACGTTTGAACAATTTGCAAATAACTTCTCGGGTATACTTGTTATTTCCGTTCCAGAAAACGTATCAGCAAAATTTATCACATTAGGAGAATTTGCAAATAAGTTTTCCGGTATGCTTTGTAGTGCTGATTCTGAAAATTTAACATACAATAAATCTTTAAAGCTATTTTGAGTTGGTTCTGCTATCTTTGTTAAATTCGGGCAATTTGTTAAAGCTAACGTTTTCAATTGTGTTTTTCCCCATTGTTCTACTCTAACTAATCTATCTATTCCTTGATGTACTACAATAGTAGGTGTTACAGCTCTTGTTGTTCTTTGATTACTTGAACTGTCATTTATTCTAGAAACCATACTTTCAAAAGTTCCTGTTATTTTTACTGTTTTTTCTCCTGATTCCGTATATTGATGTATCGCTTTCGCTTCTATATCTGCATTTGTTATCGTATCTGTATTTCCATCTCCCCAATCTACTGTAAAATCAAATTTTGCATTTACAATATCTTGTGTATCAGTTAATGTCTCTAAATTATATGGCAATTCTATTGTATCTCCTGCTAATACATTATAAACTAATATTAATGCTTCTTTTCCTGTATCTGGTTCTAACGTAGGACTTCCTACCTCTGTATTATCTGATGTACTCCATATAAGATTTGTTGTTTCGTCTTTACTATAATAATTTACAATATAAGTATTATCTTGTTCTTCTATTTTGTATATATCTGTATCTGTTCCATTTCCTAATGCTTGTTTTCCTCCTGTTAATTTTTCTACATTTAATACATCTGTTGTTCCTTCTTTTATATATCCTTTACTATTTAAAAAGTCTAAAAATGATGTATATGATGCAACTGCTTTTTCTTCTTTTCCTTTAATTGTTACCGTTTCCGTGCTTGCTAATTTTCCATTACTTGCTGTATTTATTTCTATTTGATATTCATTATAAGCAAGTGACATTCCTTCCTTCACTGCTCCATGTGATTGCTCAATCTTACTATTATTTGCTTGGGTAAGTATTCCATTTTCTCCTGTTAGCATTGCAATTGATACTCCAGCAAGTATTAAAAGTACAATAATTGTTATTACTAATGCTATAAGAGTTATTCCTTTTTCTTTTATTTTCATTTTTTCCTTCCTCCTTCATTTTCTTTTTATTTATATTAAAATTTTAATAACTAAAGAACACAAAAAAGACAGCAATAAAACCTATTTTTTAGGTTTCATTACTATCTTTTTTATACTTTTATTTACTTTATTATTTACTAATAACCTACTTGTGTGTGTGTATATATATATAGAGCCCCAAGGCTTTCAAGTGTTTTAATCATCTACTTGTTCCCTTCTTTTGTTGATTTAAAAATGAGACAGATATCTGTCTCTATTTTTATACATTATCTTCTTTGTTAATATCTTTTAATAACTCTAATTGAGAAATTAAAAGAGATTCCATTTTAGCTTTATAGATATCGAATTGTTTTTTTACATCATCTACTTCTTTTGTTTTTAGAATTAATTCATTGTTTAAATCATCTACTTGTTTTTGAGCATTTGATTTAGCTTCATTAATTATTTGATCTGCTTGTTGTTGAGCAACCTTTTTGATATCTTCTGCTGTACTTTGAGCCATTACTAAAGTATTATTTAAAGTTGATTCAATACTTTTATAATGTTCTAAACTTTTGCTTAACTCTTCCACTTTTGATTTTAATTCTGAATTTTCTTTATAGTTTTTTGAATAATCAGCAGTTAGTTCATCTAAAAAGTCGTCAACTTCTTCTACACTATATCCATTCATCATTTGTTTTGAGAATCTTTTATTTTCTATATCTAATGGTGTAATCATTGTTTTCCTCCCTTATGGATATTCATTAATTTATTCCATTATTTTTAAGCCATGAAACTGATAGCTTGTTTTTCATTTCTTCTCTTGCCATTTCATTTGTAATTTCATAGTTTGATGG
>CALXXB010000081.1 GCA_944392525.1 uncultured Clostridia bacterium
AAGTTTGATATATTACTTATTATTTTTCCTTGCATGATTCCTCCTTTACCTTTTATATTTCAAATTTGCTCTTACAATTTCTCTATCATTTTCTTTAATTAGGAAATCCACATCTGTATCTTTTAATTTCCTATAAATCTCTAGTTTTTGTCCTTCTTTTGTTTCATTAATATAATGTATTTCAAAATCTGTTACTTTACAATTATCTAAAAATTCTGAGCTTAAAGAATTTAAAATAAACCTTATATATGAAACATTATTTGTATGATGACTAAAATCTATATCTGTTGAGTGTACAATTTGTTCGCTTACTTTATCATCTATTGTAAATTCATCATTTAATTTTAAGTATTTTTCTTTATTTATTCCTTCTATTATTTCTAAATCTTTTGGATAATTTACTGTACTAATCTTTTTTATTTTTCTATCATCTAAGTCTATTGCACAAGTTTCTTGATTAGCATAAAATAAGATATTATTATCTTTATCTTTAAATTGAGTTTCAGTTCCTACACGTATCGGTTTTATATTTGTAGTAAAAACAGTCCCTTCTACAACATCCCTCCATACAGGTAAATTATTAAAATGTACTTTTGTTTTAGTTAATACCCATAGTGCATTATTTTCACGTTTTAAGATAATATTATCACTTTTTAAAAATCCAAAATATTCAGTCATCATATCTTGAATTAAATAAAATGAATCAAGTAAACTTAAACTTATTTTTCTATCACAATTTGTATATCCTATAAAAAATTTTCTTTTATATTTATTTTCCATATTTCCCACCTTTTTATAGAAGATATTATAACACATATTTTCCCATATAAAAATATTATTTAATGCAAAAAGAAGTAGATATATTATCTACTTCTTAAAGATTTTTATTCAAATGTATATTTGGTTGTACTATTAAAATTAAATGTAATCGATCTTGTATATTTTTTACCATTTCCATCTGTTAAAGTTAAAATAACTGATTGTGATCCTTTTCCAGATACATTCGCTGTTATTGTATCATTTGTATCTACTCCTGGTTGAGTAAATGCTTCATTTCCATCTACTGTTATTACTATATATACTTTTTTAGAGCTTTCTTCAACTGGATTTTCTTCTGTTTCTTCATATCCTCCAGTAATTGATTTTACATTAATTGTAAAGTTGGCAGTTTTAGTTTCTGCAACTTTATTTACTGTAATCGTAATCGTTGTTCCTTCTTCTACCTCTTCTCCTGCATCTCTATTTTGTCTTAATACAACTCCATTGTCTTTAGAGTCATCTTCGTCATTAACAACATTTACTTCTAAGTTTGCAGATTCTAATAAATCTTTAGCTTCTTGCTCTGTTTTACCAACTAAACTTGGTACTTTTACCATTACTATCCCTGAACCTTTACTTACAACAATTTTAACTACACTTCCTGCATCAATTTCTGTATCTGGCTCAATATCTTGGCTTATAACAATTCCTGCTTCAACTTCTTCATCATTTTCTTCTGTTATTTCTGCTGTTAAATTAGCCTCTTCTAATGCTTGCTCTGCTTCTTCTCTAGTCATACCTTCTACTTTTGGAACAGTAGTTTTTTCAGTTCCTTTACTTACTATAACAGTTATTTCACTTCTTTCTTTAACCATATAGTTTTCTTGATATTCAGGATCTTGTGATATTATTCTTCCTGCTTCAACATCTGGACTAAATTCTTCTGAACCTATAATAAGTTTTAAATTTAATTCTTCAGCAGTTTGCTCTGCTTCTTCCTGTGTCATATTAACAAAGTTTGGAAGTTCTACATCATCAGGAAAAGCTATATTAAATATTAAACTAGAAATTCCAAATACTAAAAAGAATAATAATATTGCTCCTAATATTCCAGATAAAACTTTATGTTTTAAAATTAATTCTTTAAACTTATTTGGTTTCTTTCCATTCTGCTCTCTAGCTTTTCTTTCTGCTTCTTGAATTTCTTGAGTAGAAATTCTTTGTGTTGCAGCATTAATATTTTCTCCAATTTGTACAAAATTTGCTTCAGGACTTTTTAATGCTTCATTTAAATCTTTTAACATTTCTGTTGCTGATTGATATCTTAAATTAGTATCTTTTTGCATTGCCTTCATTATAATATCATTTACTGATTGTGGAATGCTTGGATTTAGTTCTTTAGGTTCTACTGGCTTTTCTTGCATATGTTTTAATGCAACTGATACAGGTGTATCTGCATCAAATGGAACTCTTCCGGTAAGCATTTCATACATAACTACACCTAAAGAATATAAATCTGATTTTGCATCAGTATATCCACCTCTAGCATGTTCTGGTGAAAAATAATGAACTGAACCTATAGTTGTTCCAAAAGCTGTAATAGTAGAATTAGATACTGCTTTTGCAATACCAAAATCTGTTACTTTAGCAACACCATCTTCTGTAATTATTATATTATGTGGTTTTATATCTCTATGTACAATATTATTTTTATGAGCCATCTCTAAAGCTGATGCTATTTGAATAACTATATTTAAAGACCATTTCCAAGGTAAAGGTCCTTTTTCTTCTGTTATTATTTCTTTTAAAGTCTTTCCTTTAATTAATTCCATTACAATATAATAAAGACTGCCTTCATTACCTACGTCATATATTGATACAATATTAGGATGTGTAAGACTTGCTGCTGATTGAGCTTCTATTCTAAATCTTTTAATAAACTCTTCATCAGTTGTAAATTCATCTCTTAACACTTTAATTGCTACATATCTATTTAACACACTATCTTTGCTTTTATAAACAGTGGCCATTCCACCATTACCTATTTTTTCAATTATTTCATATCTGTTACCTAATATCTTCCCCTCAAGGTTCATATTTTCATCTCTCCTTAATCATTATATACAATAACAACAGTTATGTTATCATATCCTCCTCTATTGTTTGCTAAGTCGATTAGCTTTGTATGAGCATTATCAAGATCTTTTGTTACAATATCATATATTTCTTGGTCTGTTACCATATTTGTTAATCCATCTGAAGTTAATACAATTGCATCTCCCTTTAAAAATCCTTTAGTAGTTACATCTGGCTCTACATATGGAGTACATCCTAAAGCTTTCATTAACATATTTTTCTTTGGATGATGTTCTGCTTCTTCTCTAGTTATAGTTCCTTCTTTAACTAATTTTTCTACATAACTGTGGTCAGTTGTAAGTTTTCTTATAATGTTTTTTCTAACTCTATATATTCTGCTATCTCCTACATGACCTATATATATTTTATTCCCATATGACAAACATAATTCCAAAGTTGTTCCCATTCCTTCTAATTCTGGAACTTCTTTAGATTTTTCGAATACAACCATGTTGGCATATTCCATACTGCTTCTAATTAATTCTTCTATATTAATTCTATCATGTGGTATACTTGAAAAATTATTTGTTAAATACTTTCTAGCTGATTCTATTGCTAATTTACTAGCAATTTCACCACCATTATATCCACCCATTCCATCTGCCAACATATATATTCTTAAGTTTTCATTTTCCTCTGGTACATAATATGCATCCTCGTTTAATTCTCTTGCCTTACCTAAATCAGATTTAGCAAAAATCTTCATTATCTCACCTCTATTTTTTATTCATACTTTTTCTTCTTAATTGACCGCATGCAGCTTCTATGTCAGATCCTAATTCTCTTCTTATAGTTGCTACAATTCCATGCTCATTTAAATAATCCCTAAATTTTATTATATTTTTATCAGTTGATTTTACAAATTTTCCATTTTCGATTTTATTAATAGGAATTAAATTTACATGTGCAAGCATTCCATGTAATAGCTTTACTAATTCTTTAGCATCTTCTAAATTGTCATTATTATCTTTTGCTAAAGCATATTCAAATGAAATTCTTTTATTTGTTTTTTCGATGTAATATTTACATGCTTTCATTAATTCCTCTATTGGATATGCATTATTTACAGGCATCATACTACTTCTTTTTTCATTGTTTGTAGCATGTAAAGAAATTGATAATGTACATTGAATATGTTTATCTGCCAAGTCATAAATCTTTGGTACTATTCCACTTGTTGATATACTAATATGTCTTGCTCCTATGTTTAATCCTTTTGGATTATTTAATATTCCTATAGCATTTATAACATTTTCATAATTATCAAATGGTTCTCCTATCCCCATAAAAACAATATTAGAAATTTTTGTATTCTCATCTTGTTCCACTGCTAATATTTGCTCTACAATTTCTCCCGCAGTTAAATTTCTTATAAAAGGAATGCCTGTTGATGCACAAAACTTACAGCCCATTTTACATCCTATTTGTGATGAAACACATAAAGTTTTACCATGATGATATTGCATTAATACAGTTTCTATCATGTTTCCATCTAATACATCAAATAAATATTTTTTTGTTCCATCTTTTGACTCTAATTTTTTTGCTATTTTAAAATTACATATACTATATTCTTGTTTTAATTTTTCTCGTAAATCTTTTGATAAATTTGTCATTTCATCAAATTCTTTTACTTTATCTCTATATAGCCATGTAAAAACTTGTTCCGCTCTATATGGTTTTTCATTCATATTTTTAAATTCATTTTTTAACTCATCTAAATTATAATCTTTAATATTCTTCATGTCTACTCCTATTATTTATACGCTTATATATATCACAATTTACTTTTTTTTTCAATAGAACAAATCGGAAAGCCTTAATATTTAT
>CALXXB010000082.1 GCA_944392525.1 uncultured Clostridia bacterium
TTTTTAACTACTTTAACACGAACTCTATTTCCTTTAATTTCTCCATCTTGTTTAATATTTTCTATTCTTCTTATATCCATTCTAACAGATGCGTAGAATTTTAATGCACGTCCACCTGTTGTTGTTTCTGGATTTCCAAACATAACTCCAATTTTTTCCCTTAATTGGTTAATAAAGATTAATACTGTTTTTGATTTATTAATTGCTCCTGCAAGTTTTCTTAATGCTTGTGACATAAGTCTTGCTTGAAGTCCCATATGAGAATCTCCCATATCTCCATCAATTTCAGCTTTAGGAACTAATGCTGCAACTGAGTCTACAACAACAACATCTAAAGCTCCACTTCTAATTAAACTTTCTGTAATTTCTAATGCTTGTTCACCTGTATCTGGTTGTGAAACAATTAAATCATCTATATCTACACCTAATTTTCTAGCATAAACTGGGTCTAATGCATGTTCTGCATCAATAAAAGCTGCTTCTCCACCCATTTTTTGTGCTTCAGCTATAATATGTAATGCTAAAGTCGTCTTACCAGAAGACTCTGGTCCGAATATTTCTATAATTCTACCTCTTGGAACTCCTCCTATACCTAATGCTATATCTAAGCTTAAAGCTCCAGTTGGTATTGCTTCTATTTCCATAGCTTTAAAATCCCCAAGTTTCATTACTGAACCTTTTCCAAATTGTTTTTCTATTTGGCTCATAGCCACCTCTAAAGCTTTCTTCTTTTCTGCGTTCTCTTCCATTATTTTTCCTCCTTAATTTTATTGAACTTTTGTTTGATATTGTTATTATATACCAAATATTTGTTTTGTCAATAAGTTTTTTAAATTTTTTTATTTTTTATTTATACCATCCTTCAATTCCATAAAATTGATTAAACCAATTTGGTGTTATATCTCCCACCAAGCTTGAACTATAAGCAATTGTATATTTATTATTATAAAGGCTTATATATGGCATATCAGTTTTATAAATCTCTACTAATCTTTGGTAATCTTGTAATAATACATTTTCATCTGTTGTATTTTTTGTTTCCTTTAATAAATTTGTTACTTCTTCATTCGAATAATTTGCAATATTACCTTCTCCGAAAAAAGTATCTAAATTTGGACTTGGTGATAATGTCATACTACATAAAGCAATATCATAATCTCTACTATTAATTGCATTATTATATTGTTCATCAGTTGCTTGTACCACATTTATAATAAATCCTTGCGCTTCTAGTTGTGATTCTATATTTTGAGCAACAGCAACTTTACTACTATCACTTGCTCTTACTAATAAATTAAGTTCTATTCTTACTGTTCTTCTATTTTCTGTCTTTTGCCAAGAACCACTTCTTAAAGTCCAACCTGCATCTGTTAATTCTTTATTGGCCTGTTCTGTATTATATCCACTACTTGTATCTTGATTTTGGCAAAGCCAATTACCATAATCAAGAGGGAAACTGCTAGCAATGCATTTACTATTTAGAGTATTTGTATTAATATTTTCCTTATCTATGGAATATGAAATTGCTTTTCTTACTTCAGCTCTACTCAACAAATTATTAGACATATTAAAAGCTAAAAATGTATGTTCTCTTCCTTTTATTTCTCTTGGTGTGTATCCAATTGTTCCTATATAATCTTGAATATTTTCATTGTCTGTTGCAATTAAATCTAAGCTTCCTACTTTAAAGCTATTATATAATTCTCCAACAGAAGAATATAAATTGATAGTAATTGTTTCTAGCACACTATCTTTTTCTTTATTCCAATAACTAGTATTTTTTGATAATGTTATATAAGATGCTTGTACATCTGTTATTTTAAACATACCCGTTCCAACAGGAGAACTGTTTTTGCTACTTGTTGCAAAATCTTCTCCTTGATAATAAACACTTGATAAAATTGGAAATGTTAAATTATATTCAAAGAAAGGAACATCACTATCTAAATTTATTCTTACAGTATAGTCATCTATAATATCTACACCAACTACATTTTGAACATTTGCAGAATAAATTGTATCCGAATCTTTTAACCTATCTATTGTAAATTTTACATCTTCTGCTGTAAATGCCTGTCCATCAGACCATCTTACATTTTCTCTTAATTTAATTAAATATGAATTACCACTTTCTTTTGCCCATTCTGTTGCTAAACATGGTTCTGCCTTATAATCAGATGTTAAATTTACTAAAGAATCATATATTAACTTAGTAATATTTTGAACATTTTTATTTTTGCTAAGAATGGGATTTATCGTATCAAGCTCAGCTATTCCTAATTTTAATTCCTTCACTCTATCATCTTGATTATTTGCAGTATATTCCTCTTCTTGTCTTTTTACCTCTTCATCTTGTTTAATTATATATATTGCAATTCCTAAAATTAAAATAATAAATAAAACAAAAACATATTTAATCCAATTTGATTTCATAATTCACCTCTGTACATAAGTATAATACATTAATTTAATAAAAATTTCAAGTAATATTATAATTTGTAAAAATTTTTATATCAAAAAACAAAAACAGGCTAATTTATAGCCTGTAATTATATTTCCTTATTAACTTCTTGATTCAACAATTAGTTTTATTCCTGTCCTGTCTTCTCCTTCCACTTCAACTTCTGCAAATGCTGGAATACAAACTAAATCTACTCCTGATGGTGCAACGAATCCTCTTGCGATTGCCACTGCCTTTACCGCTTGATTTAATGCTCCTGCTCCAATTGCTTGCATCTCTGCTCTGTTTGATTCTTTTACCAATCCAGCAATTGCTCCTGCTACTGAATTTGGGTTTGATTTTGATGAAATTTTTAAAATTTCCATTTTCTTTTGCCTCCTATAATTTTATTTTTGTTGTTGCAACTTTTACAATTTGTATTTTACAATATTTGGAAATAAATGTAAATACTTTTCTGGAAATTTTTAGGAGATTTCATCGCAATATACCTTATTTTTCGACAAAAGACTTCTACAATCTAATTCTTTTTATCTCTTTCACTTTATTTGTATTATTATCTACATTAAAAATAACACCATTTAACATTGTTTCTCCTTGTGCTATTCTATATCTTTCAGGAAGTGTAGTCTCAAATCTCTTTATAGATGCTGATACATCCATACCTATAACAGATTTTTTAGGTCCTGTCATACCTATATCTGTTATATATGCTGTTCCATGTTCCAATATAGTTTCATCAGCTGTTTGTACATGTGTATGTGTTCCAAAAATTGCTGTTACCTTTCCATCTAAATAATATCCAAGTGCTATCTTTTCCGCTGTTGCTTCTGCATGAAAATCTATCACTATTATATCTGTTTTATCTTTTATTTCTTCTACTATATCTCTTGCAATTAAAAATGGATTTTCTGATAATACATTTACATCTACTCTTCCTATTAAATTTATCACTGCAATTCTCTTATCCATACAATTATAGATATTATACCCTTTACCTGGAACACCTTTAGGATAATTTGCTGGTCTTAATAATTTAGGATGGTCAATAAATTTAAAGATATCTTTCTTTCCCCATGTATGATTTCCCATTGTTATTACATCTACATTTTCTTCTAATATATCTTTAAAATTCTTTTCTGTTATTCCCATTCCTTCTCCTGCATTTTCACCATTTACTATTACAAAATCAACTTTTTCTTGTTCCCTTATTTTAGCAAGTTCAGATTTTAATTTTTTTACTCCCGCAGAACCTACTAAATCTCCTATTGCTAATATTTTCATATAAATATCCTTCTTTCCAAAATAAATTACCTTTAATATAATACTATAAATATCAAAAATAATCAAACATTTAATCAAATTTAATACCTTTATATTTTTGAATATATTTACATTTTATGGTATAATTAATAATAGGCTACATGTTGTAGAAAGGAGAAATTATGTAGCATCTTTGTTTTTTCTTGTAGCTATTGCTACTCTCCAAAAAAAGATACCTATTTTATTAATAAGTTAGGAGCACTTATGCTAAAATGTGTGTTTCGAGAGGTCATCGACCATAATGGCATCGAGGACTATTCTGGTCCTGAGGTTGTCTACTACTTACATGATGATGTTATAGACGTCATGTATATGGTACCAATGGATAACAAAGGTAACAATTACCCGTTCACTCATCTCACGAACAAGGATGGTTCTAATGTCACCTATGAAGAGTGGTGTTATTCTAGAGGTCTTTCTCAAAACAATTAATAATCAGTTGGATATTTTCATAATTTGATAATAAAAATAGGTATCTTCCCCTTGGCTAATAACCAAGGGGTTTATTTTGTTATAAATTTATTTAATAAAACAAATAAAAGAGAGGTTTCCCTCTCTTCCATCTATTTTGCGTAATCAACTACTCTTGTTTCTCTAATAATATTTACTTTAATTTGTCCTGGATAATCCATTTCACTTTCAACCTTTTTAGCAACGTCTCTAGCAAGAATTGTCATTTGGTCATCAGAAATCTTATCTGGTTTTACGATAATTCTTATTTCACGACCTGCTTGAATAGCAAAAGATTTTTCAACTCCATCAAATGAATCAGCAATTTCTTCAAGATTTTGTAATCTTTTGATATATGCTTCTAGAGTTTCTCTTCTTGCTCCTGGTCTTGAAGCAGATATTGCATCTGCAGCTTGTACTAAAACTGCTTCTAATGTTTGAGGTTCAACATCTCCATGATG
>CALXXB010000083.1 GCA_944392525.1 uncultured Clostridia bacterium
ACCTCCTTTTTTCTTATTATATCAAAAAAATAAATGTAAACACTTTTTTTGTGTCTACATTTATTTTATCACTTCAGTTTTAAAGCCTATCTTTTTTATTTGCAAAGCTTGTATAAAAAATATTAATGTGCTATATTAAATATAAATTAAAGTTTATTTATAAATAATTATTCAAAAGAAAAGGGGGATTTTAATGGAAGAAAATAAAGAAGAAAAGAAAAAAGAGAAGAAAGAGAAAAAAAGAATTGGACTTAAGATACTTGCTTGTATAGCAATAATTATAGCAGTTATAGCTCTTTTATTACTAATTAATTTGGTTAGAAATCTTGTAATTATAAATGACATGATTGCAAAGCAAACAGAATTTAAAAATTCTACTAATTATTCATATATGTCTACTTATTATGATAGTAATAATGAAGAAAATAAAGTGAATATACAAATTAGTTATAAAGATGGCATAAGTAGAATGGTTGTAGATAACGGAAAAGATGATATAACAGTATGGTATAATGAGGAAACAAAAGAATGTATTTTCTTAAATGAAGGAACTAAGGAAGCAACAGTTACTACTTCAGAATTTATGCTAGGAGATGAATTACTTTATTTCTATGATGAAGATAATAAAATGTATTATGCATTAACATCTTTAATAGTAAATAGTAATATAAATGGTAATGATTGTTATAAGATAATTCAATCAAATTACAATACTTATATTAATAAGGAACAAGGGACAGTACAAAAAGAAGTTTATAAAGGTGCTATAGTTAATGATGAAAAATGTGATACAATTACAGAATATAAAGATTGGAAATTTGATGAATTAACAGATGAAGATATGGCAAGACCTGATTTAACAGGATATAAGGTAGTAAATAATTAGTAAAAATAGGATAAGCTATAAAATTTATATCTTATCCTATTTTATTTGCCATTACTGGTATTAGCCTAAAATGCTTGAAATTATTACGTATTCATGATATGATTTATTAAATGTAAGTAGCAGTTAAGAATATTAATTAATGTTCTTATGAAATGGAGATTATCATGTTAAAGGCATGTGCAATTTGTGCTATTGTTACAGTTCTTTCGTACCTTGGCTATGCTGGGATTGTAGAAGAAGATTATGGTGCTCTAATTGGTATGGTCACAATACTTGTTGTGATAGCTACTATTTTACCAGGAGCAATATGGTCTTCTAAACATCATTTGCGGAAAGCAAAAAGACCACTATATGAAGTTAAACCTCTTGATGGTGGAGATAATGGGACTAATAGTATAGACGAGGAGGATATTAAGGCAACAGATAATAAGTGGTAACTTTGAGATTGACGTAATCTATTTTAATTAGTAGGTTACGTCAATTTGATTTTTATTTGTAAAAAAACTTGCCTTGACAAAGTTGCTATTTGCTAGTAAAATAAAATAGAATTAGTATAAGGAGAAATTTATGCAAAATAGTAATAGAAAAGTGTTTGATTCGCTTGTATCTAGGACAAAGATATATTTAGCGATAATATTATTTTTATTAATAATAATATGTATAGAAAATATCAATATGATACTTCCTGCTATTATATTATATGGAATTATAGTAGGGTATACTTATTATGCAAATAAAAAGAGAAAAAGTGAAATATCAGAAACTTTACAAGATTTAACATTAACAGTAGACACAGCAGCAAAAACAAGTTTAATAAATTCACCTTTCCCTTTAATTATTTTGGAAACAGATGGAAATGTAATATGGAGAAGTACGAAGTTTACAACAGAGTTTGCAAATATTGATATTAATACATATTTAAATGATTTAATAGTTGATATTAAAGATGAGATAGAAAGTGGCTCAACAGGAAATAGTGATATATTAACTGAAATAAAAATTGGTGATAATATGTATAAAGTAATGGGAAGGTATGTTAATTTCAGAAATAGAGATAAAGATAGAAGAAATAAGAAAGAATACATGGTAATCCTATACTTTATAGATGATACGGAAAATATAAAATTACAAAAAGAATATAGAGATTCTAAATCTTGTGTTGGAATCATAATGGTAGACAATTATGAAGAAACAATACAAAGAATAGATGCTGAAGAAAAACCTCAAGTAACAGCAGAAATAGATAAAGAAATATATGATTGGGCGAATAAAACAAATGGAGTTCTAATTAAAGCAGATAGAGATAGATATGTGTACTTATTTGAACAAAGATATTTAGATGATGTAAGAGAAGATAAATTTAGTATACTAGATAAAATTAAAGATATAGATACTAATGAAAAAGTACAATTTACATTAAGTATAGCGATATCAAATGAAGGTAACACTGATAAAGAAAAATATAAATCAGCTCAAAGTGCAATGGATGTAGTTTTAGGACGTGGTGGAGACCAAGCTGTTATTAGAGAAAATGAAATATATAAATTCTATGGTGGAAGAGTAGAAGAAGTAGAAAAGAGAACAAAAGTTAAAGCGAGAGTTGTAGCACATGCTTTAGTTAATTTAATAAAAGATGCAAATAAAGTAATGGTTATGGGACATACAAATCCTGATATGGATAGTATAGGTTCTTGTATGGGTATTTATCGTTTGGCTAAAACTTTAGATACAAATGCATATATAGTTTGTAGTGAAAATACACCAGCTTTAGAAAGTTTTATGGAATCAGTAAAGAAAGAACCAGAATATGAAGATGTTATAATCAATAAAGAAGTAGCTTTAGAAAATATTGATGAAGATACATTGTTAGTTGTAGTAGATACTCATAAAATAAACTATGTAGATAGTCCAGAGCTATTAGATAAAGCTAAGAAAATAGTTATAGTAGATCATCATAGAAGAAGTACAGACTTTATAGAAGATGCAACATTAATGTTCCAAGAGGTATATGCTTCTTCAGCAGCAGAGCTTGTTACAGAATTACTTCAATATGCCGGAACTAAAATTCAGTTAAAAACTATAGAAGCTGAAAGTTTATATGCAGGAATAATGATGGATACTAAGAACTTTACATTTAAAAC
Organism: uncultured Clostridia bacterium; assembly: GCA_944392525.1. The sequence continues at coordinate 3,028 of CALXXB010000083.1, forward strand.
TGGTGTAAGAACATTTGAAGCGGCAGCATATTTACGTAAATGTGGTATTGATATAATTAGAGTAAAAAAATGGTTCCAAAGTGACTTAAAGAGCTTTAATCTTATTGCTGATATAGTAAAGAAAGCAGAAATATTAGAAGATGAGATAGCAATATCAACATATGATGAGGTATCACCTGAAGCAAATCTTATTTGTGCTAAAGCGGCAGATGAGTTATTAACAATAAGTGATATTACAGCTTCATTTGTACTTGGAAATACTGGAGATAAGATATGTATAAGTGGACGTTCTATTGGAGATATTAATGTACAAATTATATTAGAAAAGCTAGGTGGTGGAGGACATATCACTTTAGCTGGAGCTCAAGTAGAAGGTATGACTATGGAAGAAGCAAGACAAGAGTTAATAAATAGAATACATGAATATTTTTCAGAAATAGAAAGTTAACAAAGGAGAAAAAACTATGATTTTAAAGGATTTAAAAAATAATGAAAAAGGTTCTATTACAGTATTTGTACTTGCAACAATGTTATTGGTTACAGGAGTTATATTTATTGCTTATTTTTCTATGATGAATAAGAGTAGTTCTCAAGCATCACAAATAGAAAAAATCCAAGAGGAATACAACCAATCAAATGCTATGATGAGTCAAGCTTATGATGAAGCGTATGGAGGAGTTACTGATGAGTCACCAGATGAACCTACAGATGATCCTTCTAAATTCCCAATAGCAAGTACATTAGAAGAAGGAGAATGGGTATATTATGAAGATGCAAAAGGAACAACTAGAAAATACGTAGTTTTATGGGATGAGAGTTCTGGTTATGGAATACAGATAATTTCAGGAGAAATAGTAGACGCAGTAGAATTGGGAAATGGAACAGGAGAAATACAAAGCTATGTTGGAACTTCAATGAATTCATATAATAGTGCTATAAATACCCTAAATAGCAAAGCTATAACTTATTTGAATGAAACTTATGCGACAGATGCAAGATGTGTTGGAACGGTTCCTAACAGCAAAAATTCCGAGTCAACAACCTATTTTTCAAGTAGCTATAGCTTTATGTCATCATACAATGGAAAATTTAAAAATGCAGATGAAAATTATAATGCGGATTATAATCAGATGAAGAGGTTAGGTGTATTAAATATAGGATATACATATTGGTTAGCATCAAGAGAAATTGATACATATAGTGATAGTACGCTTTTTAATATTAGGAGTGTTGATGCTAGTAGTGCAATAGAGCTATATAACTTGTGTGAGATATATACTTCATTTACTTACACTTCTGTTTTATCGCGTAGTCATACATATGGATTACGCCCAGTATTTACATTAAAAGATGAAGTGAAAATAACTGGTGGAAGTGGAACAAAAGACGACCCATATACATTAGGAGTATAGAAAATTAATAGAGAGAAAAATAATTCAGCTAAGATTAGTTGAATTATTTTTTTATATTTTTAATTTAATAAAATTAACCTTGAAAAAAATGTAAAAATAGAGTAAAATATTGTCTTAAGAAAGGCGTGATAATATGAAGGTTATATTAAAGGATAATATAAAAGGTGTAGGAAAAAAAGATGAAGTAATAAATGCATCAGATGGATATGCAAGAAACTTCTTATTACCAAAA
>CALXXB010000084.1 GCA_944392525.1 uncultured Clostridia bacterium
AAGCTTCTTAAATATAGGTAAATTGAAGGTAGCTTTTTTGTTAATATTCTGAGAAACTTTGATTTAAGAATATTCGGTTAAACTCCGTTAAAGGTTAATTAAGATGTTATCTATAGATTATTATATTTTTTGTATTGTTTTATTTACATTTTTATATAGATAATAATTAAGGTGGTACCGTGAGAAATATGCTCGCCCTTATTTTAGGGGCGAGCTTTTTGAATACACAAATAAAATATGAATAAAAAAATAAAGGAGAGTTCATATGTTAAAAATTGAGAGTAAAAGTAAAGGAGTAGAATTAACAAGTATAAAACTTGATGGAAAAGAAATGTTACATCAAGGAGAATATTGGAACAGGCATGCACCAATATTATTTCCTATTGTTGGAAGATTGAAAAATGAAGAAACAATAATAAATGACAGGACATATAAAATGGCACAACATGGATTTGCAAGAGATATGGAATTTAAGGAGTTAGAAAAGAATGAAAAAGAGCATAAATATGTTTTAGAAAGTAATTCTGAAACCTTAGAAAAATTTCCATTTGAATTTAGTTTATATGTAACTCATTTAGTAGAAGACAATACTTTAATTACTAAGTATAAGGTAATAAATAAAGATGAAAAGAAAATGATATTTGGTTTAGGTGGACACCCTGCATTTATTTGTGATTATTCTAACGGAAACTATAAAATAGAATTTGAAAAACAAGAAGATAATATAAGATTTATGAGTTTAAAAGATGGTTTAATTTTAGAAGAACAAGCTCCAAATATTTTATCTAATAATTGTATTAATTTGAATAAAGATAGTTTTGTAAATGATGCTATTATTATGAAAGATATAAAATCTAATAAAGTTTATCTAAAAGAAAATGAAAGAACTATTTTAGAATTTGATTTTACAGGATTTCCATATTTAGGACTGTGGGCAAAAATAGGAGCGCCATTCGTCTGTATTGAGCCTTGGATGAATACAGCAGATAAAGTAAATACAGATGGAAAGCTAGAGTCAAAAGAAAATATTTTAACTTTAGAGCCAAATGAAGAATTTGAATGTAGATATAAAGTAAAATTTTATTAATAAAAGATGTTTTTTAGGATGGGTTCAAAAAATATCAAATAAGAAGGAGAGGATATTATGTTAGAAAATAAGTATAATCCAAAAGATTTTGAAGATGAATTATATGAAGAATGGGAGAAAAATGGTTATTTTAAACCAAGTATGGATAAAACAAAAGAAAGCTATTGTATTATGATGCCACCACCAAATGTAACAGGAAAGTTACATATGGGACATGCATTAGATGGCACAATTCAAGATATATTAATTAGATTTAAGAGAATGCAAGGATATAACACTTTGTGGCTTCCCGGTTCTGACCATGCATCTATTTCAACAGAGATGAAAGTTGTTCAAAAGTTAAAAGAAGAAGGAAAAGCAAAACAAGATGTAGGAAGAGAAAAATTCTTAGAAGAATGTTGGGATTGGACACATCTTTATGGTGGAGAGATTCAAAATCAACAAAGAAAATTAGGTTGTTCTTGTGATTGGGATAGACGTAGATTTACATTAGATAAAGGTTTATCAGATGCAGTCTTAGAAGAATTTGTTAACTTATATAATCAAGGATATATCTATAAAGGAACTAGAATGGTAAACTGGTGCCCTAACTGTAATACTGCAATATCAGATGCAGAGGTAGAATATAAAGAAGAAGCATCTCATTTATGGCATTTAAGATATAAGATTAAAGGTGAAGAAAGATATGTAGAAGTTGCAACAACAAGACCTGAAACAATGCTTGGTGATACTGCTGTTGCTGTAAATCCAGAAGATGATAGATATAAAGATTTAGTTGGAAAAACTTGTATTCTTCCAATTGTAAATAGAGAAATACCAATTATAGCAGATGAATTTGTAGATAAAGAATTTGGAACAGGTTGTGTTAAAATTACACCTGCACATGATCCAAATGACTATCAAGCAGGAAAAAGAAATAACTTAGAAATTATTGAAGTATTTGATAGTAAAACAATAATGGGAGATTTAATGCCAGAAGTAAAAGGAATGACAGCTATCCAAGCTAGACCAATAATTGTTGAGAGATTAAAAGAATTGGGAGCATTAGTATCTATAGAAGATTATACTCATAATGTAGGAACATGTGAAAGATGTAAAACAAAAATAGAACCAAGAATTTCAGAGCAATGGTTTGTTAAAATGAAAGAATTGGCAGAACCGGCAATTAAGGCAGTAAAAGAAGATGATGTAAAATTTATACCAAAGAGATATGAAAAAATATATTTCAATTGGATGGAAAATATCCAAGATTGGTGTATTTCAAGACAATTATGGTGGGGACATAGAATACCTGCATATTATTGTAAAGAATGCGGACATATTAATGTTGCAAAAGAAAAGCCAGAAAAATGTGAAAAATGTGGTTCTAAGAATTTAGAGCAAGACCCAGATACATTAGATACATGGTTTAGCTCAGCATTATGGCCATTCTCAACACTTGGTTGGCCAAATAAAGATGCAGAAGATTTAAAAACATTTTATCCTACTAATGTATTAGTTACAGCATATGATATTATATTCTTCTGGGTAGCTAGAATGGTATTTTCAGGATTATATGCAATGAAAGAAAAGCCATTCAGTGATATATTAATCCATGGAATTGTACGTGATAGCCAAGGAAGAAAGATGTCAAAAACACTTGGAAATGGAGTAGACCCAATAGAAGTTATTGATGAATATGGAGCAGATGCATTAAGATTTTCAGTACTTTCTGGAACTACAATGGGAAATGATATTAGATATATGCCAGAAAAACTAGAACAAGCATCTAATTTTGCAAACAAGATATGGAATGCTGCTAAGTTTATTATAATGAACAGACCAAAAGAAGAAAAAATAATAGAATTTTCAAAAGGAGAAAATGAAGAGAAATTATCTATAGAGGATAAATGGATATTAAATAAGTTAAATAAATTAGTATCAGAAATAACCAATAATATTGAGAAATACGATTTAGGCGTAGCAATTGATAAAATTTATAATTTTATGTGGAATGAATTTTGTGATTGGTATATTGAGATGGCAAAAATTAGCCTATATAATGGAACAGAGGAAGATAAAATTAAAACATCATATGTGTTAGATAAAGTATTTAGGACATGTTTAAAATTATTACATCCGTTTATGCCATTTGTAACATCTAAAATCTATGATAATTTAGTAAAATATGATGATAAAGATTTAATGGTATCTTCTTGGCCAGAAGTAGAAAGCTTTGATTATGGAAAAGAAGAAGAGACAGTAGAGAAAGTAAAAGAATTAATTGTAGAAGTTAGAAATATTAGAGCTACTAAAAATATTCATCCAAGTAAGAAATCTAAACTAGTATTTGTAACAGATAAATACAAGGATGAAATAAAAAAATTAGAAGAAATATTACTAAAATTAGCATTTGGTGATTCTTTAGAAATAAAAGAAAACAATAAGGATATTCTAGAAGATTCTATTAATGTAATGGTAGAAGGAATTGAACTTTATATGCCATTAGAAGGATTAATTGACAAAGAAGAAGAGAAGAAGAGACTAGAAGAAGAGAAAACAAGACTAGAGGGAGAAGTCGCAAGATGTGAGAAAATGCTTTCTAATCCTGGATTTGTAAATAAAGCTCCAAAGGCAAAAGTAGAAGAAGAACAAGAAAAACTAAAGAATTATAAAGAAATGCTTGAAAAGGTAATGGAAAAGTTGGGGTAACATAAAGTGACAAATTAAGAAATTTGTGATATAATAATAGATAGGTACAAAATGTATTGGCGGCTAGCCATCTGAGAAGAAAGGATTCAACATGGAGACAAGGTTTCAGCTGGTTTTCGAGGATGTGGTTGGTAGCAATTCCGACGTCCCTGTTCTTAAGTTCAGGGATACCGAGAGTGGAGTAGAGACTCCGAGTTTTACTCTTGATGTCAAGAGGTCTCGTTCTTATTCCAAGTGGCAAATCTGCTTTGGAAAGGAAGAGAAGGTTCCGAGTGAGGTTGAGAGCCTTTTCAAGGAAGTGGTCAAAGCGAACAAGTATAAGCTCGTCTTTGAGACTTACAGGAAGATTGACCTCGACCTGGAGATGCTTGGAAGGCTTTGCGACCACTTGGTTAGGCTCTACAAGATTACTTGCAATGAGCCGAGCTTTTCGGTATCTAAGGACGACGAGAACGAGAACGGAGAGCTGACATACTATTCTCCCAAGAATAGTACAGCAGCTGTTATTTGCTAAGCCGTGAACTCCAAGATCAATTAATCTTGGAATGGAGAGGTAAGAGTGAATTCTGCCTCTCCGTTTTTATTGGATAATGAAAACCCCCTGTTTTACAGGGGGTTCTAAAAGCTTCTAGCTATGAGTAGAAAAATTCCTCCTTTTTG
>CALXXB010000085.1 GCA_944392525.1 uncultured Clostridia bacterium
ACATATACAGCAACATTTAATGACGTAATAAGAGATTATGAAGATAAAAATATTACAGGATATAAACTAGAAAAGACAGAGAACTTACCATTAACAGTAAGTGAAAATCCTGAAAACAATGTAATCAAGGTATACTATGTAAAAGATGAATTCAAATACACTGTAGAATACTACTATGACGGAACAATAGATAATAAAGCAACAGAGACAAAAGCAGCAGTATATGGAACAGAAATAAGTACATATACAGATAAAGTAAAAACAGGATATAAACTAGAAAAAACAGAGAACTTACCATTAACAGTAAGTGAAAATCCTGAAAACAATGTAATCAAAGTATACTATGTAAAAGATGAATTCAAATATACAGTAGAATATTATTATAATGGAGAAAAAGATAATAGTAAGACAGAAACAGAAACAGCAGTATATGGAACAGAAATAAAGACATATACAGACAAAGTAATAGAAGGATATAAATTTGATAGAGTAGAAAACTTACCATTAATAGTAAGTGAGAATCCTGCAAATAATGTAATTAAAGTATATTATGTTGCAAAACCAGAACCATCATTACAATTAACAAAGACAGCAATGAAGAATGGAAGAGAAATTGAAAATATTGTATATAATCCTGATTCAAATAGTAATACATTTACATACAGATTAACAGTAGAAAATACAGTACAAGATAGTTATCCAGCAGTAATAACAGATACACAAACAGTTACAGATATTTTACCAGAAGGAATTACTGTATCAGGAAGCTTACCAGCAGGAGTTAGTCAAGAAACAGTTAATGTAGATGGAGTAAATAGACAAAAATTAACATGGACAGTAAACAATATTGGATATGGTGACGCTGCTAAATCTGTTGATATTACAGTTAATGTAGATGAAAAAGTCTTCAAAAATGTAAGAGAAGATGCAGGAGAAGAAACAACTGTATTAGATGTACAATTCTCATATAATAGTAGCTGGGAAAAAGATGAACATATAAATGATAGAACAGGAAAAGTAATGAACTTATTCTTAAGAACAGCTGGAGCAACTAATAAGAATGATGGATATATTTATGCAGGACATATAAATGCAAATCCAGATGCAATTTCAGGAAGTACATTTGCATCAGACACTTACTATAATGATAGTAAAGTTAATGAGGCATTAAAAGATGAAGCTGAATTAGAGGATATGTTAGATGATTTTGTAGAAGCAAATCAAAATGGAAGAATGGCACAATATGTTGAAAATGGAGTATTACCTGATAGAGACGACATTAACAGAGTTTTAAGTCAATTATATGGAGATAGTGTTAAATTATCACCAACACAAGTTGTTTTATGGTATAAAGTAGTTGATAATGCTGATTCACAAAGACAAAGATATTATACTGTAAGGGATGATGATAAGATTGAACCACTATTTAAAGGATATGTACCATTAGAGGCATGTACTTATCACTTAGATGGTATTATAGTTGATGTAAGTGATTTAGGTACAATAATTCCTGAAGGAGCACAAGTTGATGTAACTAATACAGCAGAAGTAAATGATTTAACAGCTAGTGCTGAAGTAAGCATTCATTATAAAGAACAAAAATCAACTTATTCAATGAATTTATTATCAACAATAATAAATGATGAAGAACTTAGTGAAGAGAAAGCTGATGAAATAGCTGCAAAAGCAGATGAACTTGATAAAGCTAATAGTGTTGTAGCAAGTGAAGAAAAAGATGATGAAGCTACTGCAGTAGAAAAAGAAGAAAATACAGCAAGTGATAATAATTCATCACAAGAAACAACAGATTCAACTGATAAGGAGGAAAGCAAGCCAGAAGAAGAAAAAACAACAACACCTACACCTCCAGCAAAGGAAGAATCTACTGAACAAGATGATATAACTTCAAGTGATGATAAGAACAAAAACGAGTCAGCAGTTGAAAGTGTTGAACAACAAACTTTAGATAGTCAAGAAGAATAATAGCATAAATAATAAATAGGAGAGTTTTACGAGATTTAACTCTCCTATTTTAATAAAAAAGAGTGAGGGGAAAAATGGGAAAACATTCTACAGGAAAGTATGCTAAAGGCAGAAAAGGAAAGGTTATTGCTGGAATAGCAATAGTTTTAGTAGTTATATCTATAATTACAACTGTTGTAATTATAAGTTTAAATAATAATTCACGAGAAATAGAAATAGTTTTTAATGAAACATTTACAGCATTAAAAGAATTGGATAAGGAAAAAGTTAATAAATATATGGACTATGATAAGTTAATCAGTAGCTTAGATGAAATGATATTAGAAAATCCTGAAGATACTGAGTTAGAAAAAGAGCTATTTAAAAATATGGAATGGACAGTTGAAAGTATAGAAGTAGAGGATAATCAGGCAACTTTAATTATAGAAATGACTAATAAAGATTTCAAGACTATTTTAACAGAGTGGATGAAAAAGATAGTTAAAGAAAAAGAAAGTCAAAATATAATAACAAATGAATTAGCACTTCAAAGGTTAAAAGAAATTGTTTCAGATGAAAGTATACAGACAAAAACTGTGTTAAAAAAAGTGAAAATTAGTAAAGATGAAGATAGTTGGAAAATAACAGTAGATAATGATTTAAGAGATTTGGTATTTCCAGGAATAGATAGTGTAGTTTCAGCAATAGGAGAAAAATAAAAGAGAGTTTGTTTAAAACAGACTCTCTTAATATATATTCAATTATTAAATTCTAAACTAAAATATTTGCGAATGTTAAAAATAGGGCATACAATAATGTTTTCCAAGAAATACGAAGTGTAGTTCTTGTAGCCTTTTTAATTACTGTTAACCTATGTTCTTTTCTTACAGTTAAAGCCATACAGCTTGCAACTGGTCTATAGTCTTCTTGTGTATTCATTATAATCAACTCCTTAATCTTGCGTAACTTTTTGTAACTTAACCTTAGTGTAAAATTTCTAACTATAATTTGATTATAAGATAAAAAATTACATTTGTCAACACTTTTGTAATAAAAATGTAATATTTTTGTAACAAAAAAGATAAATAAATGTAAAATTTGGTAAAAAAGTATATTTTTTTTATCATTTTTGGTATAATAATAAAGGAATTTTCATTTTTAGGTGATTTTTATGTTTAATATAGAAGAAGAATTGAAAAAGCTTCCAAATAGGCCTGGTGTCTACGTTATGAGAGATAAAGATGACAACATTATATATGTTGGAAAAGCAATTTCATTGAAAAATAGGGTAAGACAGTACTTTAGAAAGACAAATAAAACAGAAAGAATAAAAAAAATGGTAAGTTTAATTGACCATTTTGAGTATATTGTAGTAGATAATGAGGCAGAAGCATTAATATTAGAGTGTAATTTAATAAAGAAAAATAGACCTAAATTTAATGTTTTACTTAAAGATGATAAAACATATCCTTATATCAAAATAGATATGAAAAGCGATTATCCAGGTGTTTTTATAACAAGAAGGGTAGTTAATGATGGCTCTAAGTATTTTGGACCATATGCTAATCCAGGTAGCGCTAAAGAGATGATAGACTTTATAAAAGGAAAATATAAAATACGTCAATGTAGGGTTTTGAAAGAAAGAACAAGACCATGTTTAAATTATCATATAGGAAGATGCTTAGCACCTTGTATGGGGTATGTATCAAAAGAAGAATATGGTGAGCAAATAAAAGAAATAATAGACCTTCTAGATGGAAAAATAGATAAAATAATAAAAGAACTAAAAGAAGATATGAAAGAAGCATCAAAAAAGCTAGACTATGAAAAAGCAGCAATGATAAGAGATAAAATAGTAGCAATAGAGAGAGTTTCAGCAAAACAAAAAGTATCTAATATATCTGAAAATAGTATAGATGTAATAGGAATTGCAAAATCAGAGCTTCAAGTATGCATAGAAATATTCTTTGTACGTGGAAGTAAAATGATAGGAAGAGAACATTACTTTTATCAAGACTTAAAAGATATGGATGATAAAGAAATATTATCAGGATTTATAAAACAATATTACTTAGATAATCCAAATATACCAAGTAAGATAATGATAAGAGAAGAAATAGAAGATAAAGAAGCAATTGAGAACTGGTTATCCACAGAATTAGGAAAAAAAGTGGAAATAAAATCACCAAAACGTGGTGAAAAGCTTCGTTTTGTTGAAATGGCAGAGAATAATGCAAAAGTAACACTAGAAAATAAAGAAAAAGATAAAAGTGAAATCTTATTAGAGTTAAAAGAAGTTTTGGGAATGGATAAATTACCAAGAAAAATAGAAACTTATGATATATCTAATATATCAGGAGAATATATGGTAGCTGGTATGTGTGTAATGAT
>CALXXB010000086.1 GCA_944392525.1 uncultured Clostridia bacterium
CTAATATCTATTATAGTTTTTGATTTTATTAAGAATAAAATTAGTGATAAAATAGGAAAAATTGTAGCAGTAATTCCTGTTATATGTATTTGTATATTAGGAGAGATAATAAATGTTGATTATGGATGGTGGGGAATATTAGTTATTTTTACATTTTATTTTTTTAAAGATAAAAAGTTAAAAATGATTATTTCTTTTGTTATTTTATGCGTGATTAGATATGGAATTCAAATTTTATTATATGGATTTTCAATCTCATATGTACATCGCATGTTGTATACAATGTTTCCTATAATTTTAATTTCACTATATAAAGGAAAACAAGGTAAAAAAATGAAATATTTTTGTTATTTATTTTATCCAATACATTTACTATTATTATATATTTTATTTTAATAAAAAAATTATGGACATGGAATTATAATTTCATGTCCATAATTTTTCTTTAATCTTTTTTGAATACAAAACTATAAATTTTGCATCTTCTTTCATATGAAAGTTTGTAAAGCTTAGAATATCCCGTGAGTTCTATAAGTCTGTCAATGTACTGCAATGATGAAAACATATCCGGTAAATTATCTTGATTATCGTGGTCCATTTTTATTTGCCGTAAGATTCTTATTGCTTCATCATCAGTAAAATCATTTATCACACACTTACAAATTTGTTTTGGAAGATGTGTTGTTGAAATAAGTAAACTCATTTTTCGATTATATTCTTTGCGTTCTTTTTCTATTGAAGTCAAAGAATATTTCTTAGCTTTTTTATTATGTGGGGATTCGATTTGAAATTGCCACTTATCATCAATAAGAAAAATGAAAAGATGATTCCCATGATAAATAAGTGAAACTTTTTCGTATGTAGGGCCAAGCTTGCTTAACAAAAATTTAGTGGCGTCTACATCATAAACAAAATGTTTTTGAATTTCTTCTTCTTTTTTCTTTTGGATAGCTTCCTTTACGACATTTGAATTTGTAGTGTTTAATTGCTTGCGAAGCTCGTGAAATTCAAGTAATTTTGCTGATGGTTCTGCTTCAGATTTAATAGATATTTTTTTGATTTCGGAAACGATGTAGATATCCTGCGGATTAAGAATATTTACAAGATAGTAATACAAGGTTCCATCATCATCTATAATATAAATATCACCAGAAATAGAACCTACATATTCTGACCGTCCTTTTCCTAAATATACTTTCATATTAAACTCCTTTCTAATTAAAAATTGTTACTATTTAGAAAATCAACAAGTTACTCTTAAAGTATTATATCTTGTAATTTGAATAAAGTAAAGAAACTACCTGCTATGAAAATGAATTCATTTTATATAGCAGGTAGTGTAGTAGATTAAATGTAGAAATTGTTAAACGGATTGGTAATATTTGTACCTAATCCGCATCGATCCAATGTATTTCCATTTGATGAGTAGTAATTGTTCAGAATAACCAGTTCCGGGTCATACTGAACACTAATTATACTCTCACGGATTTTTTTTGCTTCTATTTCTGCAGGTGTAAGTTTTTTATTACCTACAGAATAGCGATCCTTTTCATGTTGCTCATGGTTAGCAAGGAAAGTAGCGTGGTAATCTGAAGCGAAGGTCCGCACTTGCATTTCGATTGACCGTCCATCACTTTCCAATACGGCATGTAATGCCTGGTATCCATTCGATTTTGGATCTATAAAGTAATCCTTAACAAATGGAATGTATGCTCCTTTTAATAAGCTTTTTTTAGGCACGAATACATTTGGATAAAAATCTGGATTAAATCCAGTGTCATTTTTTGGCGATGGATTGCCAAAGGAAAAATGTTTTTCAGCAAAGAAATCTTCAAATGCCGTATTCACAGAATTATACATTAATTTGATAGATTCTTCTGTGTCCGGATAAGAAGTTCCTATAACAACACGAAATCCAAACTCATCATTGATAAGGAACGGATCAAGTCCATCATATATAAAACTTCGGACTTTTCTAATAAATCTTTTTACATCTTTTACTCTTCCATATACTTCAAAAGGAATACCTAAAGAATGTAAGAAGAACTTGAATTCATCAATCAAGGTCTCTAGATACCTTAAAGAAGAGTGATTATAAAATTTTTGTGTATAAATTTTAATTTTCTCCTTATAGGGCTCTAGATAAATTTTCCTTTCTGGATGAATTTTAATAGTGGCATCGATTTCCTCGATATACTGATTTAGTACTTCTGTTATTGTCCGTAATTTTGGATCATATAAAAGAGGTGCTAAGTCAGGAAATTTAATCTGTTGTTCATTGTTGGACATAATTTGTCCTCCTTTCTTCTGACTTCCGATTATGGTCTAAATATTATATCATAATTTTATTCTGTTATAAAGGGATTTAGAACAAAAAGTGTGGACTATTATGTAAATCTGTGATAAAATACTAGCGATAACTTGTAAACCATACTATAGAGAGGTAAAGTAAAGTATGAAAGAAATAATCATTGAGAAGGAAAATCCACAACGGGGAAACTTGTGGATAGATAACAAAGTTTTCTCAGTTAATGTTACTGGGGAAGAAGAAGTCACAGTAAAATCTAATCTTGGAGACAATATTTTGGAAATGTCAAAATTAGTATCCAGATTGTTTAGTCCAGAAACCAATTTTATTATTAAAATGAAAGAAGTTTTTGGTGTAACAATTAATATGATTTATCTTGACTTCCAAAAAGTAACTGTTTGTGCATCTAAGGAAAATCATGAATGGCATGATATATATACAAAATATAATGTATATGTAGATGGACACAGATTTTCCAATTCTACAGCAGTAAGAATTGATGAAGACAGTAAAATGGAATTTTTCGAACCAGCTGGAAAAGAAAACTGGGAGAAAAAAAGCGAAAGTGAAAACCTTAAATTACCTATTTTTAATTTCGCTCGTAGATGGGCCAAAGTTATGCAACATTACATGGAAGAAGATAATAGATTTCGGAAAGTTGCTGAATATTCACTTTTGCTCAGTAACTTGGAAAACTTCTCGGGTAAGGAAGTGTATGAGGCAGTTTGCCTCTTAGAATCTTGCTGGAAGTATGGCTTTAATCTTCGTAAATACTGGGAAAGCGGTTATGAAGATTATTAATAATTTAATTAACGAAAGGAGTATGCTAGTTGTAGCTATACTCCTTTTATGTATAAAAATATAGTCAAAAAATAGAATGAATTAAAAGGCAAGTGCTAAGATTGCTTAAATATAAGGAAAAAATGACATATACCCTCCTATTGACGAGATACCTACATAGGGTATATTATATAGCAAGAGGTGGTTTTATGAACAAAGAAAAAGAATGTTGTAGAAATAAAAAGACAGTAAGAAGTGAGACTGAAAAGAAAACAATAAATAATAGACTAAATAGAATTGAAGGACAAATAAGAGGGATAAAAAATATGGTGCTAGATGATAGGTATTGTAATGATATATTAATTCAATTATCAGCAATAGAAAGTTCTATTAAAAGTTTATCAATGCACATACTAGAAAATCACCTATATTCATGTATTACGGATGGGATAGAAAAAAATGATCCTGAAGTAATAGATGAACTAATGAGTTTATTTAAAAGATTTAATAAATAGCACTATTATAAAGTGTAAATAATTAGTATAAGGAGGAACAAATATGAATGAAATTAATTTAAATGTAGAAGGTATGATGTGTGGAGGATGCGAAAAAAGAATAGAAAATGCATTAGGTGATATAAAAGGAGTAAAAAAAGTAAAAGCAAATCATGAAGATGGAACAGTAAAGATTGAAACTAAAAAAGAATTAGATATGGAAGAAGTTAAAGAAAAAATAGAAAATTTGGGATTTAAAGTAAAATAATAAGGAACAGGAGATGGTCATTTCTTATTTTTATAAAAGAGGAAAAAACCATCTAAAAAATCCGGAGGAGATAAAATGAAAAAGATTGTTTTAAATATAGAAGGAATGACTTGTAGTGCTTGCTCAAATGGACTGGAAAAGTACTTAAATAAGCAAGATGGAATTGTAAGTGCTTCTGTAAATTTAGTTATGGCAACAGCTTTAATAGAATATGAAGATAATTTAAGTATAAAAGATTTAAATAGATTCGT
>CALXXB010000087.1 GCA_944392525.1 uncultured Clostridia bacterium
TATCAGAAATGTTAATTTCAATAGATACATTACCAAAATACTATGAAGACATTGTAAAAGATGAATTAAATGTTAAAAAGATAGAATTTGGTGCAGAGATGAGTGAGTATGTTGATTTTGAAATAAAACCAAACTTACCTGTACTTGGAAAAGAATATGGAAAATTAATTCCTAGAATAAGAGAAGAAATTAGTAAACTAAATCAAATGGATTTAGCAAATAAGGTAAAAAATGGAGATACAGAATATATTGAAATCGATGACACACAAATTGGACTAAATTCAGAAAACTTACTTGTTACAATGCAAGGAAAAGTTGGTTTTGCATTTAGTGGTGAAGGAGAACTTGGTGTTGTATTAGATACAAATATAACTGAGGAATTAAAAGAAGAAGGTTATGTACGTGAAGTTTTATCTAAAGTACAAAATATGAGAAAAGAAAAAGGATTTGAAGTATTAGATAGAATTAACTTATATGTAGCAGGAAATCCTGAACTTGAAGAAGTTATAAAGAAAAATGCAGAACTTATAAAACATGATACATTAGCTAATAAAATTGTTTATCATGAAGATAGAGAAGAATATACAACAACAAATATAAATGGTGAAAAACTAGATATAGATGTAGAAGTTGTAAAATAATTTTTAAAAGACAATTAGAGGAATACTCTAGTTGTCTTTATTATTTTGTTAATATTTTGATTTGAAATTTTTATTAATTTATGATATTAAAATAAATGTACAGAGGTGAAAAGAAAGGAGTACATATGGATATTTTTGAGAACTTAGGTGAAGTTATTAAAGAAACTATAGAAAATACAGTTAAAAGTGATGAGAAGAATATAAATGTTAGAGATAGTAATTTATCTAATGATGAAATAGAACTCGCTAAAAAACTAAATGCAATAGAAGAATTCACAGTAGATAGGCTTGAAGGTGAGTTTGTAGTAATAGAAGATAGAAATACAGGGAAAATGCTTGATGTAAAAAAAGAAGATTTACCTGAAGACATAAAAGAGGGGGATATTTTAGATAAAATAAATGGTAAATATACAGTAAATGTAGAAAAAACGTTAGAGGCTAAAAAAAGAATAAAAGGCAAAATGAAAAGATTATGGGACAATTAACTATTAATAAAAAATGATATTAATATGTAGGGGGAAAAACAAATGAGTAGAAAAAAGAAAAGTAAACAAAAGCTAATTGGAAGTGTTATAGGAATTATAGTTTTAGCTATTTTATCAATATTTGGTTTTAACCAAGAAAATATAAATGAGCTTTTAGGAACAACTGAAAACAATACTAAAGTAGAGCAAGGAACTGTAGTAAATACATTACCAGTAGAAGGATTATTAAATATATATTTTATAGATGTAGGTCAAGCAGACAGTATACTAATTGTAAATGATGATTCTTCTATGTTAATAGATGCTGGGAATAATGAAGACGGTGAAGATGTTGTAAACTTTATTAAGGAAAAAGGTATAACTAAATTAGATTATGTTGTAGGAACTCATCCACATGAAGACCATATTGGAGGATTAGATGATGTGATAAATAGTGACATCGAGATAAAGAATGTTTATATGCCACAAATAGAAACAACAACAAAAACTTTTGAAGATGTATTAGATGCTATAGAAAATAAAGGATTAACTATTTATTCCCCAAAAAAGGGAGACACATTTATTCTAGGAGATGCTAGTTTGGAGGTTATGACAGATAGTATTTTAGATGAAGATAATTTAAATCTTTCTTCTATAGTTTTACATATGCAATACGGAAATAATAGTTTCTTATTTATGGGTGATAGCGAAAAAGAAAACGAAGAAACGAGGTCTTGGCCAAAAGTTGATTTATTAAAAGTAGGACATCATGGTTCAAGCACAAGTAGTTCAGAAGCGTTTTTAAATCAAGTCAAACCAACATATAGTGTAATAATGGCAGGAGAAGGAAATTCTTATGGACTTCCTACAGAAGAGACTTTAAATAAGTTAAATGCTATTGGAAGTATAATTTATAGAACGGATTTAAATGGTACGATTGAAGTGACTTCAGATGGAGAAAATATAGAAATATCAACTTCTAAAAATTGAAAATTTGTGTATAACGTGTTAAAATATACTTATAAGGGTGATACATAAATGGATGTATCAAGTAGCCTATCATTGCTGCAATTGCGGTAATGTAATAGAGATTAGGAGTAACTATGCTTGTGCATTATGTTAAATTTATTTTTCGCGATTCTGCGAAGAATAAAGAGCAGAAAATTACAGAAAGAGATGACAGACTAGTTATTGAGCATGGCAAGCTTTATCCAAGGATTACTGAAAAGTCAGTTGTTGCACCTAGTGGAGCAATTGCTTATCAGTTCTTTGATAGAATTGAAATTACTATTGCGGGAAGAAAAATCTTTATGGGAAAGAAGAAAAATTTCTCATTTATTAGGGATTTTAACTTCCGTGAATTGTAAACCATGTGGCTAGACTGCCAGTGCTACATATTGATATAAATGACGATTATAAAGGAGTGGTTACTAAATCTCTAGAACGAAAAGAAAATTATTTCTTCCCTTCGAAAGAAGGGTCTTTTTTTGCTTAAAAATGAAGCTTTAATGAAAAATTAATGTCAAAATTACTTGACAGTTTATAAGAATAAAGTTAAAATAGAATAGGTAGGAAAAAATATATTTAAAAAAGAAAAAGTATATATATTTTATTCGAACATTGAAAATTAAATAAGAAAGAGGTGTATTGATTATGACTATTGTAATCGTTATCGCCGCTGTCTTAATCTCACTTGCAATTGGTATACCAATCGGAATGGCATACAGAAAGAAAATTGCAGAGTCTAAAATCCAAGGTGCAGAAAATGAAGCAAAAAGATTAGTAGATTTAGCTAAAAAAGAAGCTGAGAACTTGAAAAAGGAAGAAATTTTTAAAGCCAAAGAAGAAATTATGGCTAGTCGTAAAGAATTAGACCAAGAGATTAAAGAAAGAAGAGGCGAAGTACAAAAACAAGAAGCAAGACTAATTCAGAAAGAGGAAAACTTAGAAAAACGTTCAGATAATTTTGAAAAGAGAGAAAGAGAATTAGAAAATCAAATGCAAGATTTAGAAAAACAAAAAGAAGAGTTAGAAAAATTGCATGACCAAGAAATGTTAGAACTTCAAAAAATAGCAGCCTTGACAAAAGAAGAGGCAAAGCAAAGATTATTATCTGAAATGGAAAAAGAATTAGTTGCAGAAAAGGCAGCATTAATAAGAGAACAAGATCAAAAGGCTAAGGAAACAGTAAATAAAGATGCAAAGGAAATGCTTTGCTATGCTATACAAAAATGTGCTGCAGACCACTCTCAAGAAACTACGGTATCAATTGTAGCTCTTCCAAATGATGAAATGAAAGGAAGAATCATAGGTAGAGAGGGTAGAAACATAAAAGCCTTAGAAACATTGACAGGAATTGATTTAATAATTGATGATACACCGGAGGCAGTAGTATTATCAGGATTTGATCCATTAAGAAGAGAAGTAGCAAAAATAGCTTTGGAAAAACTAATTGATGATGGAAGAATTCATCCTGCTAAAATTGAGGAAATGGTAGAAAAAGCCAAAGAAGAAGTTGAAAATACTATTAAGGAAGAAGGAGAAAGAGCAGTTCTAGAAACAGGAGTTATCGGACTTCATCCAGATATAGTAAAATTAATTGGTAAATTGAAATACAGAACAAGTTATGGTCAAAACGTATTAAACCACTCAATTGAAGTATCAAACTTAGCAAGAATAATGGCAGATGAGTTAGGATTAGATACTAAACTTGCAAGAAGAGCAGGATTATTACATGATTTAGGAAAAGCCTTAGACCATGATATGGAAGGAACACACGTAGAAATAGGTGTTGAAATTCTTAAGAAATATAAAGAAAATCCATTAGTTATAAATGCAGTTGAGGCACATCATGGAGATGTTGAACCTCAAACATTAGAAGCAGTTTTAGTACAAGCTGCAGATGCAATATCTGCTTCAAGACC
>CALXXB010000088.1 GCA_944392525.1 uncultured Clostridia bacterium
CGTAAAACATCAATAATAGAAGCATTTAAAATGGCTGATGATGTATTAAGACAAGGTGTACAAGGTATCTCAGACTTGATTGCTATTCCAGGTTTAGTAAACTTAGATTTTGCAGATGTTAAAACAATAATGTTAAATCAAGGTATGGCACACATGGGTGTTGGTAGAGCATCAGGAGAAAATAGAGCAGAAGATGCAGCAAAAGAAGCTATACAAAGTCCATTGCTAGAAACTTCAATAGAAGGAGCAAAAGGTGTTATTATTAACATTACTGGTGGTGATAACTTAGGATTACATGAAGTAAATACAGCAGCTGAATTAGTTCAACGCAGTGTTGACCCTGAAGCAAATATTATCTTTGGTACAGTAACAGATGAATCAATGGGAGATGATATTCAAATAACAGTAATTGCAACAGGATTTGAAAAGAATGAACCAATTTCAAGTATTGGAGTAGATAATATTGTGTCTAAAACATGGGAGAAAAAAGTAAATTCAATACCAGCAAGTTCAGAAACTAATTCATCACAAAATGATTTAGATATACCTGCTTTCTTAAGAAAGAATAGAAATAAAAACTAGAAATAAATAGAATAAAGAAAAATAAGATTAGTTTAGAAAAGAAATAATCGAAAATACGCGATTATTTCTTTTTTTCGCATATAAGAAAAGACAGATTTTTTAAAAGGAAAAGAGTAGAATATTATTTACAGGTGATGATATGACCATTTATGTTGATGTAGTTTTAATAGAAAATTTAATAATGAATTACATAATTTTATTTGCTACTGGATTAATCTTAAAAATTAAAATAAAGCATATAAGATTAATACTTGGAAGTTTGCTTGGAGCAATATATTCAATTGTAGCTTATACAGGAGTCTTAAAAATTTACTCAAGTTTTATACTAAAAATAATATTATCAGTAATTATTGTATATGTTGCATATAATCCACAATCTGTTAAAAAATTGTGCAAAGAATTACTATTTTTTTACTTAACATCATTTGTATTTGGAGGAGCAGCTTTTGCTTTAATTTATATAGTAAAACCACAAGATATTTTAATGAAAAACGGATTGTTTTTGGGAACTTATCCATTAAAAACAGTAATTCTTGCAGCTATAGTAGCTTTTGTAGTTATAATAACAGCTTTTACTATTATAAAGAGTAAGTTTACCAAAAAAGATATGATTTGTGAGATTGAAGTAAAGCTAAATAATAAGATAATAAAAACAGAAGCCTTAATAGATACAGGGAACATGTTAAAAGAACCAATTACAAATACACCTGTAGTGGTCATGGAACATACACTTTTATATGATTGTATGCCTAAAGAAATATTGAATCATCTGGAAGAAATAATGGGAGGTGATTTTGAAAAAATACCAGAAGAAATAAAAAACATATATATTTCAAAACTAAAATTAATTCCGTTTTCATCACTCGGAAAGCAAAATGGAATGTTAATTGGAATAAAACCGGAATATTTAAAAATAATAAAAGAAGAACAAGTAGATGTTAAAGAAAATGTGATTTTAGGAATCTATGATAAATCTCTAACAAAGAAAGGAGAATATAGAGCTCTTATGGGGATGGAATTTGTTTAAACTTGGCAAAAGGAGCTGATTTGAATGAAAATACTAGATTTTTTAAAACATAAAATAAATACAGTTTGCGCAAGATATTTAAATGAGGATAATGAAATAGAATATTTGCCGATATTTTACATAGCAGGAAGTCAAACACTTCCACCACCATTACCACCTGAGGAAGAAGAAGAGTATATAAAGAAATTATCAGAAGAAGACAATTTAGAAGCAAGACAAATATTAGTAGAAAGGAATTTGAGACTAGTTGTTTATATAGCAAAGAAATTTGAAAATACAGGAATAGGAATAGAAGATTTAATATCTATAGGAACAATAGGGTTAATGAAAGGAGTAAATACTTTTAATTCAGATAAAAAGATAAAACTTGCTACATATGCTTCAAGATGTATTGAAAATGAAATATTAATGTTCTTAAGAAAAAATAACAGAATAAAAGGAGAAGTATCAATAGATGAACCATTAAATAAGGATAGAGATGGTAATGAACTTTTACTATCAGATATATTAGGAACAGAACCTGATGTTACATCTAGAAATTTAGAAGATGAGGTAGATAGGACTCTACTTAGAAATTCTATTTCTAAATTAAATGATAGAGAAAAAGATATAATGGAGATGAGATTTGGATTTAAAACAGGAGAAGAAAAAACTCAAAAAGAGGTTGCAGATGAACTTCGGAATCTCACAAAGCTATATTTCAAGATTAGAAAAAAAGATTATAAATAAGATGAAAAAAGAAATTTCAAGTAAGATAGGATAAGTTGTTTTTTAGGAGAGGGTTAAAAAGCAGCGCATAAAAAAACCAAATTTGGAAATACTTAAATTAAGTAGTTTCAAAGGAGGTTTTTCTTTTGTTAAATAATAAAGTGGAAATATGTGGAGTTAACACATCTAAGTTACCATTATTAAATAAGGAAGAAAAAGAAGAACTATTCGTAAAAATAAAAGCAGGAGATGAAGAAGCAAGAACAAAATTTATAAATGGAAATTTAAGACTAGTACTAAGTGTTATACAAAGATTTTATGGAAGAGGAGAAACAGCAGATGATTTATTTCAAGTGGGTTGTGTTGGACTAATAAAAGCAATTGATAATTTTGATTTAAGTCAGAATGTGCAATTTAGTACTTATGCGGTGCCTATGATTATAGGAGAAGTAAAAAGATATTTGAGAGATAATAATAGCATAAGGGTAAGTCGTTCTGTAAGGGATTTAGCTTATAAGGTAATTCAATTTAAAGAGAGATATGCAAAAGAACATGGCAAAGAACCAAGAGTAGAAGAAATTGCAAAAGAACTTGGGGTAGAAAGAGAAGAAATAGGATTTTGCATGGATGCAATTCAAGATCCAGTATCTTTACAGGAACCTATATATAATGATGGAACAGAAAATATTTATATTATAGACCAAATAAAAGATAATAAGAATACAGATGAATTATGGACGGAAAGAATGACAATAGAAGGTGCATTGAATAAACTTAATGAAAAGGAAAGAACAATAGTTACAAAAAGGTTCTTTGATGGTAGGACTCAAATGGAAGTCGCAGATGAAATAGGAATTTCACAAGCACAAGTATCTAGATTAGAAAAAAGTGCAATTGAACATATTAAAAGATTCTATAAATAGTCAAAGCTTTTCTTTGACTATTTTACTTTTTCTTTCATATATATATTATAGTAGGAATAAAATCTAATAGGAGGTTTTAAATGGGGGATAAAGGATTAGATTTTAAACATAAAGAAGTAATTAATATAACAGATGGAAAAAGGTTAGGATATGTTCAAGATGTATGTGCAGATTTAGAGACAGGAACTATAACTCATATTATTGTTCCAGGAAGTAATAAAATAATGAATCTTTTTACGCAAAATAATAATATAGTAATACCATGGCAAAAGGTTAAATGCATAGGGGATGATATTATATTAGTTGAAATATAAAAAAAGTTTAAAAATTTATCAAAAAGATATTGACATAAAAAGTTAAAAATGTTATTATAAATGTACGTTAAATAACACCTAAGAAAATAACAGAAAAAAGGAAGAAAATTCCTTAAAAAAATTTAAAAAATCTATTGACTTTTAACTTAAAAGGTGTTATCATAAAAAAGTACCTAGCAACAGACAAAAAAATAAGAAGAAAAAACGTAAGAATTAGTAATAAAAATTAACTTAAAGAATAGAATAAAAGCAGCAATTACTAGTTTTTTATTTTGCCCAAAAACAGGGTGAAAAATTTTTTGAAAAAATTGTCGAAAAAGTGTTGACAAAATGAAAAAGGTATTGTATAATGCAAAACGTTCCAAGCAGAAAGGGAACATAAAAAGTACATTGAAAAATAAACAAAAATCCTTTAGAGAAAAACCTAAGCGGTACGAAAAGTACCAAAATAAA
>CALXXB010000089.1 GCA_944392525.1 uncultured Clostridia bacterium
TGTTTTCCTCTATTATCATTTAAGTCATAATCTGCATATATGCTTATTTTATAATATTGGTTTTGGTCTAAATCTTCTAATAATAACTCTGTTTCATTTTCTGATAATCTTTTTTCTTGTACTATTTCTCCATTTGGCCTAGTTACTACATATTTATAGTTTTCTAACTCTACATTATCTCTGTTTGTTAATTTTAAACCTAATGTTACACTTACTATATCTTGCTCTTTTAAGCTTACCCTTACTGTCGGTGCCTCTTTTGATGTTCTTGTTTCTCCTTCATTATTGTTTACTTTTAGTTCTACTCCATTATTGTCATAGAATCTTATTACATAATTTATTTTGCTATCACTCTTTAATCCTTCTGAACTTTCTATTGTTATTTCTTTTCCTTGTAATAATTCATTTACTTGTCCATTCTTTAATACTGTTCTTATTTCTCCTGTCTCTATTTCTACTTGATTTACTCCTTTTAGTACTTCTGCATTTAAATCTGATGTTATTTTTACTTTTGTTAGTTGTATTTTTTTACTAAATATTTCTCCATTTTCTTTTTGGATATCTATACTTCCTAATTGGTCATATCCTTTTGTTGTAAATTTTCCTTCATAAAATGTATTTTCTACTTTTTGATTATTCTCATTTAGATAAATATACTTTCCTACTACTTCATATTCTGTATCTGGTATTAATCCTGTTATTTGGATTTCTCCTGAATTACTAAATGCTCTTCTTAAATATATTTTTCCATCTTTATATATTTCAAATGTTGGTGCTTCTACTATCCTTCCTGATGGGTCTTTTATATGTAATGTACTTTTTGCTGTATATACTTCTGCTGTAAAATTTTCTGCTGTTACTTCTGGTTTGATGTATCCATTTTGATCTGCACTAGTATATTCGTCTGTTTCCTCGTTTTGCTTTTCATCATTATTTGTATTATTTTCATTTGCTGTATTTTCTTGAATAATATCTGTTTGTGTATTTTCTACATTTTGTGTATTGTTAGACTCATCTTGTAGTATTCCTAACTTAGTTAATAACTCTTCATATGTATAGTTATTTTCCACCATTTGTACATTTGAATTATTATCTATATCATTTATTTGATTAAATACTAATACATTATTATTAACACTATAATATCTAATTGAATTTTCAGTAAATGCTATAATACTGTTTACTGGAATTGTATATTCATTTGCTGTTGTCTTTATTTTTATTTCATATAAATTGATGTATATATTATCTGTTGTTTTTACAAATATATATTCTTTTGCATCTGCTCTTTCTAAATTGCTTCCATCATATATTTTTCCTTCGCTTATACTTAAGTTTGGATAGCCTGATACTTCTTCAAAGTCCCTACTTATTAATGTACTTCCTTCTGATAAATTATATAAACTACTATTTCCATTTATATATATTGGATAATTTAGATTTATTTCTGTTTTTTCTTTGTTTCCTACAAAGTAATCATTTAATTTTTTAAATATTGTTCCTTGCTCTTCTATTTTTGTAAGTTCTATATTTTTGCTTGTAGTAGAATCATTTTCTGCTGAAGACCCCAATAAGTTCTCTGTTATTTCTTTTCCGCTTATTGCATATCCTTCATATTTAAAATTCATTATTGGACTATATTTTAAAAAGATAAAATATATTAATGTTATTAAGACTACTATTATTATTAATCCTATTACTAGAAACTTTGGATTTTTTACTATTTTTGAGTTTTCTACTTTTTTAGCTACTTTCTTTAATACGTTCATTATTCTACACCTCCTACTTTTGCCAAACTGTCTTCTGTCATTATTCTGGTGTAAATTTTTCGTATTAAAATTATTTTTCTAGAACTCAAAAAACAGGCTATTTCTAGCACTTTATTTTTTCCTTCATATAGTGCTACAAACAACCTGTCTTCCACGCAATATAGAGCAGCCTCATTTGCTACTCTCTTTATTTCTCTAAACGTACTTGTGTGTGTGTGTGTGTGTGTGTGTACAGCGCCAAGGCTTACACGGTTTGCTATTTTTTGCATTTCTTTGCCCTCGCTTTTCTTTTTCTTCTTTTTGTTAATCTTTCGAACAATTTTTATTTTGGGAATATTCGAATTTAACTTCTTCTCTTTTTATTTATTTTATATTATTAAATTTTTTATTTTTTGTAAATAGTTACTTTTCTATAAAAAGACTGTACCCTTTACGCACAGTCGTTTTTGCATACTTTATTTACATTTTTATAACATTTTATTGGTCAATTTTCAAGAACTTTATTGGTCGTTTTTCAACGTATTGGTAATTTTTCATTTTTTTCGACAAATAGAAAACTTTACATTTTTCACAAAGCAAAATCGGGATTTAAGGAACGTCCCCAAATCCCGATATGTTTATTCTTGTGTTTCTTCTGTTGTTCCAAACTCTTGTAAATAACTTAAACCTTTTATTAATAATTGTTCTTTTTCTGCTGTTTGTAAAGAATCTACACTCATATTAATTGTATAAGTATCTGTTACTACTTTTGCATCTTGTGTTTCTGTTGTATCTATAACTTGATATTCATCTTTTTCATAGTTATATATTTCAACACTTTGTTTATATCTTACTATAGCATATGATAATGGTGAAACTTCATAATTTGTTCCATTTACTGTAATTGTCGTTCTTTCTAAAAAGAAATATAAGTCTTGTCCATCATATAAAAACGCTTTTTCTAGTTTTGTTTTATTTGTTTTTGTTGCTAAATTAGTTTCTAGATAAATAGATCCGTTTTCTTCTATAATATCTGCAAAATGATTTATTCTATACATCATTCCATTATTGTTTGGGTATACTATTGCCATATCTTCTGGGAAAATAACTTTATCATTTTCATCTGCATAGTATACTGGTGTAGAATCTAATGTAACTTTTCTATCAGTTGCTTTTAACTCTGTAAGTCCTTCTTTTCTTGTAAAAGTTAATTGTCCTTTATATTCTACTTTTTGTCCAGAATACCATTGATAAAAATCATGGTTTTCTGTTGTTGTGCTATTTAAATTTCCTATAATAATTACTACTATTACAATTATTAGGATTAATGCAGCAATTACAGATGACATTATTATCGAACTTCTTCTTTTCTTTTGTTTTTCTATTTGTTCAGATTCTTCTACAATCTTTTCTTTTCTCTTTTGTTTATCAGATTTTTCTTCTGGTTCATTAATAATAATTTCTTCTTTATCTTCTATATCATTATTTATACTAATTGTATTTTCTTCATCTTTTATAGAAACACTATTATCTGTAGTGTTGTCTTCATTATTCTTAACTGCATTTTGTATTTCTTCTTTTATTTCATCTATATTTTTATTTGTAAGTTTTGCAATGCTTTCATCTAATTTTGCATTGTTTACTTCAGTTGCTTTTGATGTTTCTTTATCGTCCACTTTTTTAACAGTAGCATTTTTTTCTTTAGTTGTTTTACTTGTTACCTTCTTTGTAGATTTTTTAGCAGTCTTTTTCTTTGCGTTTACATTTTCTA
Source organism: uncultured Clostridia bacterium (assembly GCA_944392525.1). Next base: position 3,520 of record CALXXB010000089.1, read on the forward strand.
CAACTTCATCATTAAGATTTACAGCTGTACTATCAGATTCTTCTTTAACCTTTGTTTTTGTTTTTTTAGCTGGTGTTTTCTTTACTACTTTTTTTACTTCTTTGTTATCAGTAGCTTCATCTTTAGTTTTCACTGCTTTCTTGGATACTTTCTTTTCCTTTGCTTCCTTTAAGTTTATTTTCTCTTCTTTTTTCTTTTGATTTTCTTTTTCTTCCTTCATCAACCGTTCTCCTTTTGTGGTTTGTAATAATATCTTCAAAATTTTTTAAGAAGAAATATACCGCATATACTATTAAAAATATAATTAAACATATTTTTATTACAAGTACATATGTATCATTACTTTCTTCTATCATGTAACTTGTTAGTATATTTATTAA
>CALXXB010000090.1 GCA_944392525.1 uncultured Clostridia bacterium
CAAGGAAGAGATTTTGATAAAGAATATGCAGAATTTAGAAAAAATTTTAAATAGGTTATTATAATAACAAATATAAAATTAAATATAAAGGAGGAAATGTCAAATGAATTATGGTGATGGTCTTAGCCCAGCTGATGTAGCAGTATTATCTGGAAATACAGGAAATAATGGCAACAATAATGGTTTCGGAAATGGAAACGAAGCTTGGTTGATTATTCTATTCTTGATTTTCGGTTGGGGAAGAGGATTTGGCGGAAACTACGGAAATGGAGGTAATGAATCTATGCCTTATGGATATAATGCTTGCTGTTCTCCTGCTACCCAACAAGGAATGGCAGATGCATTTAATTTTAACAACTTAGATAATGCTATAAGAGGAGTTCAAAATGGATTATGTGATGGTTTCTATGCTATGAATACAAGTATTTTAAATCTTGGTCAATCATTATTGCAATGTTGCTGTGATGTAAGAACAGGAATTATGCAAAATGGATATGAAACAAGAGATGCAATAAATACTAATTCAAATGCAATTCAAAGTTCATTATGCAATGGATTTAATGGAGTAAATCAATCAATAAATAATCTTGGATATAATTTACAAGACTGCTTAAAAAAGCTTTTTATAGCCATAAAAAGTAGATTTTCAAAAATGAAAACAGCAGGTAGTCTAGCATAGAAATATGCTACTTATAAAAACGGGTGAATTGCTGGAAAACTAAGTTCATATAAATTTGACAAAGATTATTAATTATTGTATAATTCAAACATATATTGATGTAAAGGAGTTATGATATGCAATATTATGTTTATGAATGGTACAATAAAAAAACAAATGAAGTTTTTTATGTTGGAAAAGGATGTAGAAATAGATATAAACAAATATCAAAAAGAAATAAATTATTTATAAATTATTATAATAAAAATGAGTGTGAAAGTAGAATAATAAAATATTTTGATAATGAAAATGATGCTTTTAAATATGAACATGAAAAAATATTATATTATAAGAAACATAATCAATGTTTTTGTAATTTAGATGATGGTGGAAAAGGTGGTTATAATTTTGTTTGGACAAAAGAAATGAAAGAATATAAATCAAAATATAATCCAATGAAAAATTCTTATCAAAGACATAGAATGTCTATTAATAATCCTATGAAGAATCCCGATATAAAAGAAAAAGTTATAAAGAAAAAATGTAAAAAGATTATTTTAGGCAATAAAATCTATAATAGTGTTAAAGATTTAGCAAAAGAATATAATGTTCATAGTTCAGCTATTAAATATTGGGTAGAAAGAGGTTATGGAAGGAATAATGAAGCTTGTTACTATTATGGAGAAAAACCTAAAAAAATTATTATAAAAAATCATGAAACTAATAATAAACCTGTATATATAGATGGTATGTATTTTAAAAATGTAAAAAGTGGAGCAAAATATATAGGTGTATGGAGTGAAAGTTTAATAAGAGCAATAAAAAATAATAAACTTTGTCAAGGACATAAATGTGAATATGTCAATCAGCAACCAAGCCATATGAATTCTGATAAAAGTAATATGGAAGGCTCAACGACTAATGAGTGAGGACAGATACCAATAATCTCGACACGAGTGCCCGTCCCTTAATTCTTAATGAAAAAGGTGAAGATATAGTCTGAACAATATGGAAACATATTGAAGTATAAGATAAAGAGCTTATACGATAACAATAATGGCTGTCAAACACAAAGAGCAATAGATGGAGTAAATTATAATTTAGCTACTCAATCTTGTGACACAAGAAATACAATTCAAAATGCTACAAGAGATATATTAGAGAGCAATAATAATAATACAAGAGCTATATTAGACTTCTTAACTAACGATAAGATTTCTACATTACAAGCTGAAAATCAATCATTAAAATTCCAAGCTAGTCAAACAGCTCAAAATGCATTTATTTCAGCTAACCAAACAGCTCAAACAGCAGAATTAATTAGAAGATTAGGAGCTGACTGTCCGACACCTGCTTTTATTGTACCAAATCCAAATTGTTGCTACAATTATCAAGTAACAGGATGTGGCTACAGCAATGGAAATAATTGTGGATGTGGATGCTGCTAATTAAATTAATTTTTCCACGAAAGTGTGATTTTTAGAGATAGTATCGCACTATCTCTATTTTTATAAGGAGGTATAATTATGTCTAATTGTATAAATAATTGCAAATTGTGTAAGAATTTAATTATATCACAAGCAATTAATTTTGACGCAACTACAAATACAGTAATTGTAGATTTACCAGCAGGAAGTTATGGAAATTGTATGAATTATTGTATTATTTTTGCTCAAAATATTCCTGCAAGTGCTACAATTAATGCTCCTGTAGTATTCTCTATAGGTGGTGGAGCAACACAATATCCTTTTGTAAATTGTGATTGTACTCCAATTTTAGCTTCACAAATTAGAACTAGAACTAAATACAAAACAAAAGTAAGCACAGCAGTAAATACTGGTGTATTTAAATATGTAGGTAAATGTTGCTTACCAAGTAATTCTACTACAACGGTTCAAAGCATACCTGTTCCTACAACTACTACACCTGTTACACCAGCTACTAATACTCCCAGTTAATTTTATAGGAGGTGTTGAAGTTGGAAGAAAATCAAAAGAACAACCAAAAAGAAAAAGAAGCAAAATTAAATGATAAATTAAAAAAGCAAGTAGAAGAACAAATACAACAAATAATTGATGAAGGAGTTCAGGAAAGTAATGTAAATCTATTATATAGATTAGTAGATATACATAAAGATTTAGAAAATGAAGATTATTGGTCAGTAAAAAAGGAGGGTATGGAAATGATGAGATATAATGAATATGATGATTATTATCCTAACTATAGTAGAAGAGGTATGCCAGGAACAGGAAGAGGAAGATATGGGGATGGTTCTTATGGCAGAAGAGGAGTTCCAGGTTCTGGACGTGGAAGATATAGAGGAGACTATGCAATAGATGAAATGAGAGATCATTATATGAATTATAGTGACGCAAATGAAGAAACAATGCGTGGCAACTATGGTGCTGAAGGAGAAATGATAAAATCTGTTGAAGGTATAATGAAGAACATCTATGAGATTGTTGAAGAATTATCTGAAACAAATTCTCCTGACGTTGAACAAATAATTAAAAAATATGCAAGAAAAATAAGTGAGATGTAGAATATGTATAAGTATTATAATGCAAACGCACTAGGGAAAAATATTTCAGATTGTACTATTAGGTCAATATCTTGTGCTACAAATAAAAGTTGGGATTATGTATATGAGCATTTAAGTGATATTGCACAAGCAGAAGGCACAATGATAGATGATAAAAATTTTATAATAGATTATTTAGATAGAAGATATGAAAGACTACCTTATGTAAAAGGAACAGTTGGATATATATCTAAAAGATATCCTAATAATATATTATTAATTACAATGCAAGGTCATATAACTTGTTCTAAATATGGAAATATTTATGATACTTTTGATTGCTCTGACAGAATAGCAGAATATGTCTGGATTGTAGATTGATAAATTTATAATACCAACTAAAGGATTATTTAGAAAGGTATATAATAATGAACATAAATGATAATCAGCCTAGTCAATTCGATTTATTTATCGGCTTTGCACAAATATACTCCTTATTACTAAACTTAAATCAAACTAGTAATGATACAATATTACAAGAATTGCAAAGGCAAAATAAAGAATATCTTGAAAAAATAATAGAACAAAATGAAAAAATTATAAGTCTGTTGGAAAATAAAAATGATAAGGTATAGTAGGCTACCTTATA
>CALXXB010000091.1 GCA_944392525.1 uncultured Clostridia bacterium
TTATGAAAACATTTTTAAAAATAATTTTAGTAATATTTATAGTTTGCTTTAGTATTGGGATATTTGCAGTAGGAAGTGGATATGATATGTACAAAGAGGCATTGGACAATATGCCTCTTTCACAGAAAATAGATGAAATAAAATCTGATGAAAATTATACTTCGATTGATAACTTACCTAAGATTTATTTAGATGCAGTGGTTGCGGTAGAAGATCATAGGTTTTATAATCATCCAGGGATAGATATAATTGCAATAGGAAGAGCTGCCATAAATGATATAAAAGCAATGAAATTAGTTGAAGGTGGAAGCACAATTACACAGCAACTATCAAAGAACATATATTTTACCCAAGAAAAGAGCTTTATCAGAAAAATTGCAGAAGTATTTATGGCATTTAATATTGAAAGAAATTATAGTAAAGATGAAATATTAGAATTATATGTGAATACTAGTTATTTTGGAGATGGGTATACTGGTGTAAGAGAAGCAAGCTTAGGATATTTTGGAAAAGAACCACAAAACTTAAGTAATTCGGAATCTGTAATGTTAGCAGGAATACCTAATAGTCCATCAAATTATTCACCTACTAAAAATCCAGAACTTGCAAAAGAAAGACAAAAACAAGTGTTAGATAGAATGGTTAAATATGGATACATGAGTAGGGAAGAGGCTAACAAAATTAAATAGGGACGTTTCCCTTTGTCGCTTTTCCAACAGTTAGGGACAGATCTAATTAAAGATGTGTACCCAATTGTCGTTTTTTCGACAAAAAGAAACGTCCCCAAATTAAGATTTTATTAATTGTTTTATTTTTTATTCTGTGGTATAATATTACAGAAACGGAGGAAAGATAGTATGAGATGTCCAAGATGTGGAAGTGAAAATATATCTAGTATAATAGATACAAAAACACATACAAAAGGTTTTGATGGTGGAGATGCTTGTTGTGGATATCTACTTTTTGGATGGCCAGGGATACTTTGTGGTTTATGCAATACAGGAGATACTACAACGCAGACTAGAACAACTAACATTTGTAATGATTGTGGAAATAGATTTTAATGAAGAAAAGCACAAAAATTAAAACTTGGGCATTTTTTATGAGATTAGGAAATAGATGTGGATGTCACCAAAGAGAAGATAGGAGTTTCTTTATTGGAAAATGGCAATTCCCTGTATGTAGTAGATGTACAGGAATACTAACAGGACAAGTAATAGGAATTATTTTGTATATATGTTCTGTAAGAATACCTTTTTATATAGATTTTATATTTCTTGCTATAATGTTTTTAGATTGGTTTATACAATATAAGAAGATAAGAGAATCAACTAATATACGTAGATTTATAACAGGAAACTTAGCAGGAGTAGCACAAGTTAGTATTATAATAAAAATAATTCTTTTTATTATTGGAATTTTTTAAGGGGGAGAGTTTTTTGGAAGAAAGTTTAGCACTTGTTAAATACGAAAAATTGTCCACAAAAGAAAAATTAGTTATGTATTTTTTAATATATTCATTTTTAGGTTGGGTTTTAGAAAGTTTCTATGCTGTTTTAGTATTAGGACATTTTGTAAAAAGGGGTTTTTTATTTGGACCAATATGTCCTATATATGGATTTGGAGCAGTAATATTCATACTTATTTTTGATGGATTAAAAGGTCATAATGTAAAGAAGTTTTTTATATCAATGATAGTATTTTCAATATTTGAATTTGCAGCTTCTTGGATATTAGAGATAGTATTTCACTTAAGATGGTGGGATTATTCTGATGCTATGTTTAATATACAAGGTCGTATTTGTTTGAGCTTTTCTATTGTTTGGGGATTAGCAGGAATAATATTTTCTAACTACTTACATCCTTTTATAGAAAAGAAGACTGAGAAATTATTGCAGAAGATTGCTTTTCCTATGCAGAGGGCAACCATATATGCACTTGCATCTGTATTGGTAGTTGATTTCATTTTATCTAGTATTAAATATATAAATTTCACAAATTTTATAAAAATATAAAGAGTAGCTAAAAGCTACTCTTTATATTGTATTTGTTGTGTTATTTTCAGAAGTTTCATTTGTCATATTCGTATCATTTGATTCATTTTTAGATGGTACTAAAGTGTTTACATCTAATTTACCTAAAGTATAATTTAAAATATCTAAGCTTACGTTTGCAATAACTTCATCAGAATCTGTAATGTTTTTAGTAAATATTCCAACTAAATAAGTTTTTTCTCCATAAACAATTCCATAATCATGGACATATCCGCCATAACTTCCATATTTATGTGCAACATCATAATCAGTTATATACTCTTTTAAATACATTCCCATAGAAGATTGTTTCATATCTTCTATTAATTTTTGATAAGAATCTTGATGTTCATATAAGTAATTAATAACATCATAAGCAAAACTAGCAGAGGTGATATTATTACTATAAAAATCTTCAGGAACAACTTCATCGGAATATTTAGTAATATCTTTTCTTGCATTTGAATATCCTAAATTACCAATTAAAATATTAATAGCTGTATTATCACTATTTATAATTGCTTGTTCCAATAAATAACCTAGAGGAACATAATCGCCTACAGAATATAAAGAAGCTGTTGTGCCTCCACCTTCTTCATAATCTCCTTGTTCATAAAGCAACTTAGAATCAGTAGTATAAGTACCTGCAGCTATTTCATCATAATAATACATTGCAACAGGAACTTTTATAGTGCTTGCAGCTGTAAAATATGAATCTTCATTATAGAAATAATATTTTTTATCATCTATATTATAGTAGAAAAAAGCAAAATTATTTTCATTAAAACCATATTTTGTAATTTCTGATTCAATTACAAGTTTTAAATTTTCATCTTCCATAGGTTCAATTTCTTTCTCTTGTTCTTGCTCTGGTTCAGTTGCAACTTCTTCAGTAACTATATTTTCCGCTTCTTCTGTATCTGTAGAAGAGAGACTTTTTACATTACTATTAGCTTCTAAATTGCTAAAAATAATACTTAGTATAATTACTGAAAGTAAAACAAATAAAAGTGATCTTTTGAATTTTGGTTTCCTATAGGAACCGGGTTTTACATGTTTTCCTTTACTCAAAATGAGGTCCTCTCCATTCATAAAAAAATTTTATTCTTGTATATATTTTTTATTATAACAAAAAATAATAAAAAAAGTCTATTTAAATTGAAATATTTTTCAATTAATTATATAATCGAAACGAGGAGGTAAAATACGATGACAGAGAAAGAAAAAAGAGATAATGAAGAACTTTATGATGCAAATTATGATAAAGATTTGGAAAAGGAAAGAATAAAAGCTAAAGACTTATGTTTTAAATATAATAGCTTAGAACCCTCTAAGCAAGATGAAAGAAAAAAACTTATAAAAGAAATTTTAGGGAGTACTAAAGATAGCTTATTAATAGAATCAAACTTTTATTGTGATTATGGATATAATATTTCTGTTGGTGAAAACTTTTATATGAACCATAATGGTGTTATACTAGATGGAGCAAAAGTTGAATTTGGAGACAATGTTTTTATAGGACCTAATTGTGGTTTTTATACAGCAGGACATCCTGTAGAAGTAGATTTAAGAAATAAGGGACTAGAATATGCTAAGCCAATTAAAGTAGGAAATAATGTATGGTTTGGTGGAAATGTAGTTGTACTTCCAGGAGTAACTATTGGTGATAATGTAGTAATAGGAGCAGGAAGTGTTGTAACTCGTGATATACCATCAAATGTAATAGCACATGGAAGTCCATGTAAAGT
>CALXXB010000092.1 GCA_944392525.1 uncultured Clostridia bacterium
ATAAAATTTGCTCCCATAGGTGCTCCAATATCAACACCTGTATGTAATTTATAAACACCTGTAATTGGGTGAGTTCTCATTCCATACTTAGAAGTTATTCTTGTATAGCCAGGTACTGGCCATGCAAGTTCTCCTCCAATATACTCTGCTGCAATACTTCCTTGTGCTAATTCTAAAATTTCTTTATTTATTTCTTCAAATCTTGTATTATACTCATCTATTTGAGCTTGAATCTCTTTTTCTTGATCTGATAATTTAGATATAAAGTTTTCTCTTACTGTCTTTGTGTTTTCTAAAATAGTCGCTGTCTTTGTTTGATTTGCTTTTATTGTTGCTAATTGTTCTCTATCTTGTTCTAATGTTGCTTTTGATAGCTCTATTTCATCTTTTTTTGCTTGCATATCATCTAGCAAATCCATTTCATAGCTTGCAAGTTCTGAAATCAAGAAATAACTAGATAAGAACTCTGAAATATTTTTAGAGCTAAGCAACACATCTAAATATTCCACATCACTTGACTCTTGCACTTCAACTAGATAATTATCTAATACTGCTTTTTGTGAATCATATGCTGCTTGTGCAGTTTGTAAATTTGCTTCCACTTCATCTATTGATGATTGCAAATCTGTTATTTGTGTATTTAAATCATTTAGCTCCTGCTCTGATTCAGAAATCCTTTCATCTAATTTTTGTACTTGTTGTAAATTTTCTGATAAATCGTTTTGTACTCCTTCTAGTTGTCCACTTGCTTCATTCATTTGGTTTTGAATTTCATTTCTTTCATTTTGTAAGTTCTCTACTGCTGTATTAGTTGTGTTATTTGTTTGACTATTTTCTGTTTCATTTTCTGCGTGTACATAAGGAAAAATACTGAAAATACAGATTACAAAAGCTAAAATTATAATTAAAAACTTTCGCATTTCTTCTCCTTTATACTTTTAAATATTTTCTCATTGAGATTACACTTCCAAGAACACCTATACCAATTCCTAGTAACATATAAACAAATATTATTGAGTTAAACATGTCACTAAAACTAATTAGGTTCATGTTAATTAATTGCATAAATTCTGAACTTACTAATTTGTCTGCAATAAATGTATATGCTCCTCCAACTATTACAATTGAAATAATACTTGCTAAAACACCTATAATCATACCTTCTACAATAAAAGGCCATCTTATAAAACTGTTTGTTGCCCCTACATATTTCATAATTGAAATTTCTTTTCTTCTTGCATGTACTGTAAGTTTTATTGTATTAGCTATAATAAATATTGAAATTATAATTAATAAAGCTAATATTACTCCTGTTACAATTTTAATTCCATTTGCCAAATTAATTAATGTTGTTACAACTTCGTCTTTACTAGTAATTTTTTTAACTACATCAGTATATGTATTAATTTGGTCTTGTACTGCTTCACTCTTAGTTAAATCTGTTAAAGTTACTACATATGATGCTGTAAATATATTATTTTCTCCTTCGTATCCATCTAATAAATCTTGCTTATCTCCAAATCTTTCTTTCATTTGCTCTAATGCTTCATCTTTTGATACAAAGTCTACAGTACTTACGCCATCAATATTTCTTATTTTTTCTCCTAATTCATCTATTTGTTCTTGTGTAGCTTCATTTTTTACAAATACTTGTATTCCTTGTTCTGATTCTACTTCATCTACAAAGTGATTGATATTTTCTCCTAGAATTAAGAATATACCAAATATAATCATAGTAGCGCACATAATCATAAGAGAAGCACCAGTTGATTTCTTATTTTTAAATACGTTACTAAATCCTTCACCTATAAAGTATCCTAATACGCTATATTTCATAATCATAACCGCCTTTTTTATCATCTCTAATTATTTCGCCCTTGCGAATGTGTATTACTCTTTTTTTCATTTCGTTTACTATATCCTTAGCATGAGTTGCTACAACGACTGTTGTTCCTCTCATATTGATATCATTTAATAAATTCATTATATCCCATGCTGTATCTGGATCTAAGTTTCCTGTTGGTTCATCTGCTATTAACATAGATGGATTATTTACTAACGCTCTTGCTAACGCAACTCTTTGTTGCTCTCCTCCTGATAATTCATTTGGATACATCTTAGCTTTTCCACTTAATCCTACAAGTGATAATACCATAGGTACTTGTCTTCTAATATGTCTTGGAGTAGCTCTTACAATATACATTGCATATGCTACATTATCATATACAGTTTTATCTGGTAAAAGTCTAAAATCTTGGAATACTACTCCCATACTTCTTCTTAAATATGGTATTCTGTTTGGTTTTAGAAAAGTTGTATCTTTTCCATTTATTATTATATTTCCTGATGTTGGCTCTTCCTCTTTTAAGATTAATTTTATAAGTGTTGATTTTCCACTTCCTGAAGAACCTACTAAAAATGCAAATTCACCTTTATCTATGACGAAGTTAGCATTTTTTATAGCTTTAGTTCCTGTATCATACGTTTTTGTAACATTTCTAAATTCTATCATCTTAGCTTCTCCTTACCTTTTGTTTTTTATATCTCTTAATGGCATAATATTCTATCTTACTTTACTCTCTTATAATAACAATAAAGTTTGTTTTTTGCAATAGTTTTTTCTAAAAAATATGATAGAAAATGTTGGTTTTATTCGCTTATTTTCTCTTTTTCGTCGTTTTTCTTATATTTTCAAAATTTACAAGAAATTCACAATCAATGGGGACGTTTCCTTTTGTTGAAAAAGCAACAATTTGGGACACATCTATAACAAGATGTGTCCCAGAGCATCGAAAAAAGGACAAAAGGAAACGTCCCTATTGTATCTTTTCTATTATATCTTTTGCAGTTATTCCAAAATACTCCATTAATTTTTCTGCTTTTCCTGATCTTCCAAATGTATCATGTACACCTAACCTTACTAATTTAGTAGGATATTCATCTGTTAACACTTCAGATATTGCTGAACCTAATCCTCCTATTATATTATGATCTTCTATTGATATTAATTTTTTAGTTTCTTTTGCACATTTAATAATAAGTTCTTTATCTATTGGCTTTATAGTATGAATATCAACTACTCTTATGTCTATTCCTTTTTCTTTTAATTGTTCTTTTGCGATTAAAGCTTGTTCAACAGTTACCCCTGTTGCAAATACAGTTGCATCTGTTCCTTCTCCTATTTGTATTCCTTTTCCTATTTCAAATTTTTGATTAGTATCATATATTTTAGAAGTTTTCATTCTAGCCAATCTTAAATATACCGGTCCATCTATTTTTGATATTTCTTTTACTGCCCATTTTGTTTCTATATCATCACTTGTTGACATTACTATCATATTAGGCATTGTTCTCATCATCGAAATATCTTCTAACATTTGATGTGTTGCCCCATCTTCTCCTACAGTCACTCCACAATGTGTTGCACAAATTTTCACATTTAATTTTGGATAACATATACTACATCTTATTTGATCATAACTTCTACCTGCTGCAAATACAGCAAATGTACTTGCATATGGTATTTTACCACAAGTAGCTAGCCCTGCTGCAACTCCCATCATATTTGCTTCTGCTATTCCCATATCCAAAAATCTATTAGGAAATTCTTTTGCAAACATATTTGTTTTAGTAGCTGTTGATAAATCTGCATCTAAAACAACAACATTTTCATTTTCTTTTCCTAATTCTAATAAAGCTTCTCCATAACTTTC
>CALXXB010000093.1 GCA_944392525.1 uncultured Clostridia bacterium
GATTATGGCTTTTGAAGGATTATCTTCTAGATTACAAGAAATAACAAGAAAAATTAGAGGAAAAGCAAGAATAACAGAAGGCGATTTAAAGGAAATGCTAAGAGAGGTAAAACTTGCACTTTTGGAAGCTGATGTCAACTATAAGATTGTTAAAGAATTTATAGAGTCAATTAGAGAAAAAGCACTTGGTCAAGATGTATTAAAATCATTAACACCAGGACAACAAGTTGTAAAAATTGTAAAAGATGAGTTAGTAGAATTACTTGGAGGAACAGAAAGTAAAGTAAACTTTACTCCAAACCCACCAACTATAATTATGCTAGTAGGTCTTCAAGGTTCTGGTAAAACAACAACAGCAGGTAAACTTGCAAATCTATTTAGAAAACAAGGTAAAAAGCCATTACTTGTTGCATGTGATGTATATAGACCAGCAGCTATAAAACAATTACAAGTAGTTGGAAAACAGTTAAATATACCAGTATATGCAAATGAAACATCAAAAGATGTAGTTCATATAGCAAGACAAGCAATGTCAGTTGCAATGTCAAAATTAAATGATGTTGTAATACTAGATACAGCAGGACGTCTTCATATTGATGAAGAATTAATGGATGAATTAAAAAGATTAAAGACTGGAATAAAACCACATGAAATATTACTTGTAGTAGATAGTATGACAGGTCAAGATGCAGTAAATGTTGCAGAGAAGTTCAATTCTACTGTTGGAATAGATGGAATTGTACTTACAAAATTAGATGGTGACACTCGTGGTGGTGCAGCATTATCAGTAAAGAAAGTAACAGGAAAGCCAATAAAATTTGCAGCAACAGGTGAAAAACTAAATGATATTGAAGTATTCCATCCAGAAAGAATGGCACAGAGAATTTTAGGAATGGGAGATATCTTATCTGTAATAGAAAAAGCAGAAGAGGCATTTGACCAAGAACAAGCAGAAAAATTGGAAAAACAATTAAGAAAAAGAGAATTTGACCTAGATGATTATTTAACACAGATAAGACAGATAAAGAAAATGGGTTCATTTTCATCTTTACTTAAATTAATACCAGGAATGAATCAATTAAAAGATGTTAAGATAGATGATAAAGAATTTGTTAGAATAGAGGCAATTATATGCTCAATGACAAAAGAAGAAAAAAGAGACGTAAGACTTCTTAACGCTAGTCGTAGACAACGTATAGCAAAAGGAAGTGGAACATCAGTACAAGAAATAAACAAATTCATAAAATCATTTGAAATGACACAAAAAATGATGAAGAAAATGAAAAGCAACAAGGGTGGACTTAAGAAAATGATGAATGGTATAGATGAAAATACCTTAAAGAATTTTAAATTTTAGTTAATTGTTATTTAAGTTATTTAATTTTTAAGTTAACTGTAAGAAGCAAAGCGAGTTACAGATAACTTATGCAATTTAACTTGTTAAATTGCATTCATATAAATTGATATAAATTATTCTAAATTCGGAGGTGAAAGAAATGGTAAAAATCAGATTACAAAGACAAGGAAAGAAAAAAGCTCCATTTTATCATATCGTTGTGGCAGATTCAAGATCTCCAAGAGATGGTAAAATAATCGAGCAAATTGGAACATATGATCCAATGACAGAACCATCTACAATAGTTGTAGATAAAGAAAAATTAGCACAATGGATTAAAAATGGTGCTAAACCAACACCAACAGTAAAAGACTTAATGGAAAAAGTTAAATAATTTAACTTTAACAATCCTTTTAAAGTCCAATTATGGATTAAATGGAGGTAGACATGGAAGAAACATTAAAAATAATTATTTCAAATTTAGTAGACAATAAAGATGCAGTAGAAATAACAAAAAAAGATGATGAAAAGACTACTACATTTGAAGTAAAAGTAGCAAAAGAGGACATGGGTAAAGTTATAGGTAGACAAGGTAGACTTGCCAAATCTATACGTACAGTCATGAAATCAGTAGCTTCAAAAGAACACAAAAAAGTGTTAGTTGAATTTATAGGATAATTGGAGTATTTAAATATGACAAAATATCTTGAAATTGGTCAAATTGTGAATACTTTTGGTATCAAAGGTATGGTTAAAGTAAAACCATATACAGATGATGTTAAAAAAAGATTTGACAATTTGAAAAAAGTATATATCCAAAATAAAAATGATAGAAAAGAATATGAAATCGAAGAAGTTAAATATCATAAAGAGATGGTATTAATAAAATTCAAAGGTATAGAAAATCCGGAGGATGCGAATTTATTACGTAATCACTATTTAGTGGTAGACCGTGATGAAGAAGAGCCTCTAGAGGAAGGAACTTATTATATCGTAGATATGATAGGACTAGAAGTATATACAGATGAAGGTGAAAAATTAGGAATTCTAGATGACGTATTTAATTCAGGAAGTTCGGATATATATGTTGTAAAAAATGAATTAGGAAAACAAATTCTTTTACCAGCAATAGAAGATGTAATAAAAAATATTGATATGGAACAAAGAAAAATGATTGTACACCTAATTCCAGGATTAGTGTAATATGGAGGAGAATATGCAATTTGATGTTTTAACACTTTTCCCTGAAATGTTTTCTAGCTTGAATGAAAGCATAATAGGAAGAGCTAAGACGAATAAACAAATTAATATTAATTTAGTTAATATTAGAGATTTTTCTGAGAACAAACACAATAAAGTAGATGATACTCCATATGGTGGTGGAGCAGGTATGGTAATGATGCCAGATGTAGTATATAGAGCATATCAATCTTTAAATAATAAAGATGCGAAAGTAATATATATGTCTCCACAAGGTAAAACATTAAATCAAAAAAAAGTTGTAGAGTTATCTAAAGAGGAACATTTAATAATTCTTTGTGGACATTATGAAGGTATAGACCAAAGAGTTCTTGATAAGATAGTGGACGAAGAAATATCTATTGGAGATTATGTACTAACAGGTGGAGAACTTCCAGCTATGGTATTAATTGATAGTGTAAGTAGATATGTAGAAGGAGTCCTAAGTGAAGATTCGATAAAAGAAGAAAGTTTTTCAAACGGGTTACTTGAATATCCACAATATACAAGACCAGAGGTATTTGAAGGAATGAAAGTTCCGGAAATTCTACTTTCAGGAAATCATCAAAGAATAGATGAATGGAGAAAAGAACAATCTTTAGAGATAACTAAGAAAAAAAGACCTGATTTATTAAATAAAAAATAAATCAAAAAATATAAAAATAAAAAAGAAGTGCAAAATCCCAAATGCACCGCTCTAAAAAATAAAATTAGGAAGAAAAGGAGGATATTCTAAAATGGATATTATTAAAGCAATTGAACATGAACAATTGAAAAATAAAATACCAGAATTAAAAGTTGGTAATACAGTTAGAGTACACGTAAGAATTAAAGAAGGAAATAAAGAAAGAATCCAAGTTTTTGAAGGAATTATTATTAAAGTACAAGGTGGAGGAGTTAATCAATCATTTACAGTAAGAAAAATCTCTTACGGTGTAGGTGTTGAAAAAACATTCTTAGTACATTCACCATTAGTTGAAAAAGTAGAATTAGTAAGAGTAGGTAAAGCAAGAAGAGCTAGATTATTCTACTTAAGAGATAGA
>CALXXB010000094.1 GCA_944392525.1 uncultured Clostridia bacterium
CAAGAAATTTCATATATAGAAGAACCTTTTGTTACAGCAAATATTTTAACACCAAAAGAATATATAGGAAATATTATGGAACTTTGTCAAAGAAGAAGAGGTATTTATATAGATATGAAATACTTAGATGAAAATAGAGTTACATTAATATATGAAATGCCTTTAAATGAAATAATATATGACTTTTTTGATAATCTTAAATCTAAAACTAAAGGATATGCATCACTTGATTATGAGTTTAAAGAATATAAAAAAGCAAATTTAGTAAAACTAGATATTTATATAAATGGAGAAATAGTTGATGCTCTAAGTTTTATAGTTCATAAAGACAGTGCGTATGATAGAGGAAGAAAAATGGTTCAAAAATTAAAAGAAGTAATTCCTAGAAAATTATTTAAGATTCCTATTCAAGCTGCTATTGGTGGACAGATAATTGCAAGAGAAACTATTTCAGCTTTAAGAAAAGACGTTTTAGCTAAATGTTATGGTGGAGATATAACAAGAAAGAAGAAATTATTAGAAAAACAAAAAAGAGGAAAGAAGAAAATGCGTGAGATTGGAAATGTAGAAATCCCACAAGAGGCATTTTTATCAGTATTAAAACTAGATGATGATAATTAGGAGAATGTAAATGGAAAATAAAAGTAAAGAAAATTATAATGACCAAGTTGAAGGAAGAAATAGCGTTATAGAACTGTTAGAAAGTGGAAAAGATATAAATAAGATATTTATAGAAAAAGGTGAAAAACATGGATCTATTCATAAAATAATAGCTATGGCAAAAGAAAAAAGAGTTATAATAGTAGAAAAAGATAAAAGACAAATGGAAGAAATGGCACAAAACAAAAACTATCAAGGAGTAATTGCTTTAGTTCCACCTTTTGAATATTGTGAAATAGAAGATATTTTAGATAAGGCAAAAGAGAAAAACGAAGAACCTTTTGTATTGATATTAGATGGAATAGAAGACCCTCATAACTTAGGTTCTATAATAAGAACAGCAGAAACAGCAGGAGTACATGGTGTTATTATTCCGAAAAGAAGAGCAGCAGGAGTAAACAGTACTGTAGCAAAAGTTTCTGCAGGAGCAGTGGAACATATGCTAGTTGCTAGAGTAACTAATATTACAGATGCGATTGATAAGTTAAAAAAAGAAGGACTTTGGATATGCGGTACAGATATTAATACTGACAAATATTATTATGAACAAGATTTAACAGGACCTATAGGAATTGTAATAGGAAATGAAGGAAGCGGAATGAGTAATAAAGTTACAAAAAATTGTGATTTTTTAGTTAAGATTCCTATGAAAGGAAAAGTAACATCTTTAAATGCGTCAGTATCAGCAGGGATTGTAATATATGAAACATTAAAACAACGCTTACAAAAGAATTAAAAGGAAGGTGAAAAAGTAAAATGATGACGAAGAAAAAAAGAAGACTAGTTTTGATAATAATAATTGTATTTATATTAGTAATATTAGCAACAACATTTTTACTATTATATTTGAAGACAGATATGTTTAAGTCTAACCAAACTTTATTTGTAAAATATATTGGAAAAAACGCTGATAATTTGAAAGGTTTAGAAAGTGTAATTAATGAAACAGAATTTGATGAGCAATTAAAAACAAACCCATATAATATTAATATGGAAGCAACAGCAAATTATACTCAAAATATAGGAACGACTGAGGAAAATGCTAACAATGGAATCAATCAACTAAAATTAACAGTAGAAGGCCAATCAGATAATAATAGTGGATATGATTATCGTGATATTAAATTATTAAAAAGTGATGAACAAGTAGCGCAAGTAGAATATTTACATTCTTCTAATAATTATGGAGTGAAATTTTCTGATTTATTTAATCAATTTATAGTATCAGAAAACACTAATTTAAAAGAGCTTTTTAGAAAAATTGGATATACTGATGAACAATTACAAAACATTCCAGATAGTGTATCTTTAAATACAGAGTTCTTAAATGAAATAAAATTTAGTGATGAAGAACTAGTAAATTTAGAAGATAAATATGTAACTATTATAGGTCAAAATATTTCAAAAGATAACTTTAGCAAACAAAGCAGACAAGCTATAACCATAAATGGACAAAATTATATTACAAATGCATATATATTAACTTTAACAAAAGAGCAATTAAATACTATATATGTAAATCTTTTACAAGCTATTGAGCAAGATGAAACTGTATTAAATAAGATAGAAATATTACAAAATAAAATTGATGAAGTGGCATTAGGAAATAGTAACATTAATTTGAAAGAAGATTTAACTAATGCTATAGATTTGAGAATACAAAGAATAAATCAAAGTAATATTGGAGCAGATGAAACAAGAATTATAGTATATGAAAGTGATAGACAAACTTTAAGAACGAGGATTGAAACACAAGATTATCAAATTAACTTAGATTATTTACAATTAGCGGATGGCAATTTTGCCGAACTATTAATAGAAGATGAGAAAACTGAAAAATATAAAATCACATTAAATTATAATGCTAGTAATTTATCTATTAATATCCAAGATAATGATAATGAAAATACAATTACATTTAAAAGAACTGATAATATAAATAATCAAACAAGAAAAAGAAATTATGATTTAACATATGAAATTGATGATAAAAAAGTAGATGTAAATGTAATTGAAAATGTAGAAATGGTACAGAATATAGAAAACATACAAAGCTTTAATAATGAAAATGCGGTGATGCTAAATACTTTAGATGATGCACAAACTCAAGAGATAATTAATACAGTAAGAAGCGGAGTAGATACAGAAATAGAAACAATTAAACAAGAAATTGCATATCAAGATATAGAACAAATGCTAAAAGATATTGGATTAATGAAAGATGCAACTGTTTTAGATTCAAATGGAATAACAGAGACAGAAAAAAATAGATTTAATTCTAATTTTGAAATATTACAAGGAGAAAATCTAGAAAGTGCAAATGTAACAACTTCTATTCAGTCAATAAAAAATAATATAGAAAATATGGAAGTTGTATCTGAAAATGAATTAAGATTAACGATTGCAAGAAACCAAAGTAATGAAGAAGTAGTTAATACGTTGATTGAATTTTTAGAAAATAATAGAAATAATAGATATAATATAAGTGTTCAATATGATGAAAATGGACTTGTAAATCAGATGGCTCTAACGATTGTAGACGATGATTAAAAACAAAAAATATAGGACAAAAAAACAGAAAAAAAGATTTAATAAAAAAATTTAAAAAAATATAAAAAAAGTGTTGACAAAGAAAAAAAGTTAATGTATAATAAAAATCGTTCCGCACAAGGGGACATAAAAAGTACATTGAAAAATAAACAAAAATCCTTTAGAGAAAAACCTAAGCGGTACGAAAAGTACCAAAATAAA
>CALXXB010000095.1 GCA_944392525.1 uncultured Clostridia bacterium
TTATAAGCTTTTAAAATATTATATCCTTCTTTCTTTAAATAAATTTCTATTGCTCCTACTATTTCTTTATCATCATCTACTACTAATATGTTGTACATCCTAAAACCTCCTAAAAACCTTTTATTTCCTACACTAATAGTATACCACAGATTTTATTAATAAAAAATAGAGGAATTATTAATTTTTAATTAAGAAAAAAAGAAAATAACAAGAAATCATTTTCTCATTATTTTCTTACTCCTTCAATATGTATAAATCTTATCTTTTTATAGGCATATTCTGATATCGGTTTATCATAGCTATCAAATGTATGTGATGCTATCTTTATTTCTGATAAATCATATAGATTTTTAATTGTAGTTATTATTAAACTATGGACATACTTAATTCCATCAAAAGAAAGCTGAGCTATATCTCCAAGTTCTATTTTTCCTTGTTTTACCTCTTTTCCAAAAGGTCCTACTTCTTTATTGTTTATTAAAAAATTATATAAATACTGCACTCCTGTCCATGAAGGAGATTTACTATTACCATTTATATAATACCACCCTAAATCTTTCTTATAATTCATAACTTTTGAGCCTGCATATAAGCACTGTGATATAAAATTAGTACAATCTCCTCCAACACTATCAAAATTGTAATACTTATCATTCCTTTTATATGCCCATTTTTTTGCATATTCTATTGCTGATTTTCTATCATATTCTATAAATCTCATATTCTCACCTAATTTAAAATATGAGAAACAAAAAAGAAGTGTTCTTACTTTAGAACACTTCTTAACTTTTATGCAGTTTCTTTTTGACTACCTTCTGGTGTTTGTCTTTTCTTTTTTATTATTGGCTTTTTAATATCTTCTGTATTACCTTCTATTATTTTAGGTCCTGATGTTCCAAGAACTGTATCTTTAGTAATAATACATTTTTCTATATTTGGATTAGAAGGTATATCAAACATAATATCTCTCATTATTTCTTCTATAATAGAACGAAGACCTCTTGCTCCTGTTTTTCTTTCGATTGCTTTATCAACAATCGCTTCTAACGCTTCTCTTTCAAATACAAGTTCTACACCATCTATTTCAAATAACTTTTGATATTGTTTTACTAAAGAATTTTTAGGTTCTTGTAATATCTTAACTAAAGTTTCTTTATCTAAATCTCTTAAAGTTGCAACAATTGGTAATCTTCCTATAAATTCTGGTATTAATCCAAACTTTAATAAATCTTGAGGTAATAATTCTTTAAATACTTCATATTTATCCTCATCTTTCTTAGTTTGCATTCTTTTACCAAAACCTATTTCTTTTTCACCAGTTCTCTCTTTAATTATATTCTCTAAGCCTTCAAACGCTCCGCCACATATAATTAAGATATTTTCTGTATTTATTTGTATTAATTCTTGGTTTGGATGTTTTCTTCCTCCTTGTGGTGGTACAGACGCTACTGTTCCTTCTATGATTTTTAGTAAGGCTTGTTGTACACCCTCACCACTTACATCTCTTGTTATAGAAACATTTTCTGATTTTCTTGCAATTTTATCTATTTCATCAATATAAATAATTCCTTTTTCCGCTTTTTCAATATCTCCATCAGCTGCTTGAATTAATTTTAGAAGAATATTTTCAACATCTTCTCCTACATATCCTGCTTCTGTTAGAGTTGTTGCATCAGCAATTGTAAATGGAACTTTTAATATTTTTGCTAAAGTTCTTGCAAGTAAAGTTTTTCCACAGCCTGTTGGTCCAAGTAATAAAATATTACTTTTTTGAATTTCTACGTCGTCATCCTCTTTTTTATTTGATTCTTCGTGCGCAATTCTTTTATAGTGATTATAAACTGCAACAGACAAAGTTCTTTTAGCTTCATCTTGTCCTATTACATAATCATCTAATATATTTTTTATCTCTTGAGGAGTTGGTAAATTGTTTAATTCGTTTAATGTGTATCCTGCTTTTTCATCTTCATATAATTCAGCTTCTATAATACTATTGCATAGTTCAACACATTCATCACAAATATACACTCCTGGACCTGCTACTATTTTTTTAACATTCTCTTGTGCTTTACCACAAAAAGAACATCTTACACTTCTTGGTTTATCATTTTTTGCCATAAGTCTCTCCTTTTTATTTTATTCTATTTTCTTTTGTCCATAATTCCATCTATTAATCCATATTTTAAAGCTTCTTCTGCTGTCATATAATTGTCTCTTTCTGTATCTTTTTCTATTTGTTCAACTGTTTGACCTGTTCTATCACTTAAGAATTTAGTTAATTTTTCTCTTGTTTTTACTAAATGATCTGCATGTATTTTAATTTCTGTTGCTTGACCTGAAAGTCCGCCACCACCGATTAATGGTTGGTGAATTAATATTTCTGCATTAGGTGTCGCAAATCTCTTTCCTTTTTCTCCTGCTGCTAAAAGAGCTGCTCCCATACTAGCTGCCATACCAATACAAATTGTTGATACTGGGCATGTTATATAATTCATTGTATCTATAATTCCCATTCCATCTGTAATAGATCCACCTGGTGAATTAATGTATAAACTAATCTCTTTTTCTGGGTCTTCTGACTCCAAGAATAACAATTGTGCTATTACTAAACTTGAAGTTGTTGGATTAACATCTTCTCCTAAGAATATTATTCTATCCTTTAATAGTCTTGAGAAAATATCATATGATCTTTCTCCTTTACTAGTTTGTTCAATTACATAAGGTACTAAACTATTTTTTTCTAACATTTTTTCTTTCCTCCTTCTATGTCCATTAGGGACGTTTCCTTTTGAACAAAATGTCCAAGAAGGGACACATCTTCTAAAAGATTTCATTTAAATATATATTACAAATTTATATTAATTACAAAAAAGCTGGGGCTAAAATTTTACTAATAATTCTATCCCCCAGCATTTTTATTATTTCTTTATTTTTGCATTTTTTATTAAGAAATCAATTGCTTTTTCTGATTCTAGTCCTTCTTTTATATAATTTCTTACATTTTCATTTTTTAAGAATGCTTCATCATTTTCTTTGCCATAATTTTTAGCCATTTCTTTCATCTTGTCTTCTATTTCTTTATCTGTTGCTTCTATTTTTTCTGCTTTTATAACAGCTTCTATTGCTAATCTTGATTTAATTCCTTCGATTGCTTGAGGTTCGTATTCTTTTCTCATTTCTTCTTCAGTTTTACCTAACATTTTTAG
>CALXXB010000096.1 GCA_944392525.1 uncultured Clostridia bacterium
GTAAAGAGATTATTAAAATATGTAACAGGAACATATAAAGTACAATTTGTAATTGTATGTATTAGTATAATAATTAGTGCGTTAGTAAGTGTTTTAGGTGTTCAATTCTTGAAATACTTAATAGATGATTTTATAGTACCACTTATGGGAAATAGCACTCCTGATTATTCTTCTTTATTTAATGCAATAGTTGCTATGGGAGTCCTTTACTTAATTGGTGTTATTAGCACATATCTTTATAATAGATTAATGATAAATATATCACAAGGAATACTACATAATATAAGAAAAGAAATGTTTGAACATATGCAAACATTACCGATAAAATATTTTGATAGCCATCCACATGGTGAAACAATGAGTACATATACAAATGATGTTGATACATTAAGACAATGTATTTCACAAAGTATTCCACAAGTATTTTCTTGTGCAATATCAATGATAGCAGTTTTAATTGCAATGTTTGCAACAGATATTTATTTAACATTAGTAGTTTTAGTTATGGTTGTCATTATGGTTCTTGTTGCAAGATTCTTTGCTTCAAGAAGTTCTAAGAACTTCATAGCTCAACAAAAGAACTTAAGTATCGTAAATGGATATATAGAAGAAATGATGGCAGGTCAAAAAGTTGTAAAAGTATTCTGCCACGAAGAAGAAAACAAAGAAAAATTTGATGAATTAAATGAAGCTTTATGTGATAGTATGACAAAAGCAAATAGTTACGCAAATACATTAATGCCTTGTATCGCAAATATTGGTAATTTAGGATATGTATTAATAGCAGTAATTGGTGGAGTCCTTGCAGTAAATAATATATTAACAATAGGAAGTATAGCAGCATTCTTACAATATATAAAAGCATTCACAAATCCACTAGGTCAAGTATCTCAACAAATGAACTCAATCATTATGGCATTAGCTGGAGCTGAAAGAATATTTGCTTTAATTGATGAAGAATCAGAAAAAGACAATGGATATGTAACACTTGTAAATGCTAAAATGGAAAATGGAAAAATTGTTGAAGTTGAAGAAAGAACAGGAATGTGGGCTTGGAAGCATCCACATCATGACGGAAGTGTAACATATACAAAACTTTGTGGAAATGTAGAATTTGAACATGTTAAATTTGGATATGAACCTAACAAAGTAGTTTTACATGATATATCTCTAGTTGCAAAAGAAGGAGAAAAAGTATCATTTGTAGGTGCAACAGGTGCAGGAAAGACAACAATTACAAACTTAATAAATCGTTTCTATGATATACAAGGTGGAAAAATACGTTATGATGGAATAAATATTAAGAAAATAAGAAAACAAGACTTAAGAAGATCTTTAGGAATGGTTTTACAAGATACTAATCTATTTACAGGAACAATTAGAGAAAATATCCGTTATGGTAAATTAAATGCAACTGATGAAGAAGTAGAAGAGGCAGCCAAGCTTTCTAATGCTGATAGATTTATAAAACATTTACCACATGGATATGACACAATGATTGACGGAAGCGGAGAAGGATTATCACAAGGACAAAGACAATTACTTTCAATTGCAAGAGCAGCTTTAAATAACCCACCTGTATTAATTCTAGATGAAGCAACATCTTCAATTGATACAAGAACTGAAAAAGTAGTTCAAGATGGTATGGACCAATTAATGAAAGGAAGAACAGTTTTTGTTATAGCACATAGATTATCAACAATTAAAAACTCTGATTTAATAATGGTTCTAGACCATGGGAATATTATGGAACGTGGTAAACATGATGAATTAATAAAACAACATGGAATGTATTATGGATTATATACAGGAGCAATAGAAATAGATTAAAATATGTAAGAGAAGCTTTCTAATTTAGAAAACTTCTCTTTTTAGATAATAAATAACAATTTTAAAAAGTATTAAATTTAGAACAAATAGTTATAAATCAAATATTTGACATTTCTCTTAAATCTGTGTATAATAATTATAGGAAATGGAGAAACCACAAACGTGGTTTGCCTGTTGAGATATAAAAACACATCTACAACCGTCAAATTACAGATGTGTTTTTTTATTGACTATTTTTGTTTGCTTATAATTACAACTATAGCTATAATTAAGGCAAACGTAATGATAGTTACTGATACTAAACCAGTAAAGAGTAATTTAATTATTGTTAATAATATTTCTACCATACGCCTCACCTCCTTTATGTAGGAGGCAAACCACATCTGTTTTATTCTCATTTTCTATGTTAAACATTATAGTATATTTTTACTGCTTTGTCTAGTTAAAGAAACTAATTTTTAATTATAATTTATAAAAATAAAAAATACACATAGGAACTTAATCCTATGTGTTATTTATATTAAAATATTATTCTTTTGGTGTATTATCTGTTTTTTTAGATGTATCTTTTTTATTATCTTTAACAGCTTCTGCCATAGCACCTAAAGAACTTAAGGCATTTGTTGCTTCAAATGGAATGAATACTTTATTTGCATCACCTTCAGCAACCTTTTCTAAAGCTTCTAATGATTTTAATTGAACTAATTTATCATCAGGGTTAGATTTCTTAATTGCTTCATAAACTTTTTGGATTTCTTCAGCCTTAGCTTCAGCAACTTCACGAATAGCTTGAGCCTCACCGGCAGCCCTTCTGATTTGAGATTCTTTATCAGCTTCAGCTTCTAATATAGCTGCTTGTTTTTTACCTTCAGCAATAGTGATAGCAGATTGTCTTTGAGCTTCAGATTCAAGAATCATAGCTCTTTTATTTCTTTCTGCGTTCATTTCTTTTTCCATTGCGTCCTTAACATCTGGTGGAGGTGTAATATCTTTTATTTCAACCCTATCAATTTTACATCCCCATCTATCTGTTGCTTCATCAAGTACAACTCTTAATTGAGTATTAATTCCATCTCTTGAACTAAATGTTTCATCTAAGCTCATCTTACCAATAATATCACGAATAGTTGTGATTGCTAAATATTCAATACCTTTTTTCAAGCTTTGAATTTCATAAACTGCTTTTGCAGGATCTGTTATTTGATAGAACACAACTGT
>CALXXB010000097.1 GCA_944392525.1 uncultured Clostridia bacterium
AGAAGTTTTCTCATTTCTCTTATATCATCTGCTCTTCTTACAAATGATGCAGCGATATAATCAAATCCACCTTTTGCTCCTTTGATTAAATCATCATGATCTTTTTCAGATATAAATGGTAATTCAAGGCTTACTCCTGGTACATTTACTGTTTTTCTGCTTCCTAATCTTCCTGTATTTAAAGCTTTACAAATTATATCTTTATCTTTTATTTCTGTAACTTCAAATTCTAAAGCTCCATCATCAACTAATATTCTTGAACCTACTTTTACATCTTTATATAGTTCTTTATAAGTAAGTGTTGTTTTTTCATTATTTCCTATTATATCTTCATTATAGAATGTAAATGTTTGTCCTTCTTTTACTTCTACTTTTTCATCTCTTGATTCTAATACTCCTGTTCTTACTTCTGGTCCTTTTGTATCTAGCATTAATGCTACTGGTCTATTTAATTTTTCTCTAACTCTCTTTATTGTTTCTATTTTTTCTTCATTTTCTTCGTATCCTCCATGAGAAAAATTAATTCTTGTTACATTTAAACCTGCATTCATTAAATTTGTTAACATTTCTTCACTTTCACTTGCTGGTCCTATTGTTCCAATAATCTTTGTTTTTCTAAATACTTTTTTCATTCTAACTTCCTCCTATACATTATTCACACCAAATTGTATTATAACATAGTTTCGACAAAATTCAAGTATTTTTTACATTTTTTTGGAATTATATTATCTTAATATATTATATTCTCGTAAATTTATTTTGTTTTCTTTTATATTATTTCCATTTTTGTAAAATATATACACTAAAATATAGACCTTGACAACTATATATAAGTTTATCAAAGTCTAATATAATTATTCTAATTCTATTATTGCATGTAAACGTTTCTCATCTTCACTTTGTATTACTACAATATTTTTATTATCTTTCTTAGTATATTTACAAATAACAGTATCTCCTAATTTTATCTCTGTTTTATACATAATTCTAACATTATCAAAAGGTCTACTTTCATATACATCTTCTGGTAAAGCTTCATATGCTAAATCTAAGAAATATAAATTATGCATATGTTTATTTATATCAATATCTTTTCTAATTACTGTATATTTTATACTTGAAATAAAATCTTCTGGTATTTGTAGCCTGTCCAATTTTTCTCCTGGAAATACTTCTTTTTCTTCTACGTTATAACTACCTATCACTTCGTCAGTGATTTTAGCCATTTTTCCTTCTTCTATATTAACTAAAGTCCATTTTGAAGTGGCTATAGCACATAATTTTTTATTTTCATCATAAATTTCATAATCACGATATGTAAAAAATCTATTTCCTTCTCTTGCCCAAGTATGTACTTCTAGAGTTTGTCCATATTTAGGCCTATCTAAAACTTTAAGTTTCCAATCTAATAAAATCCATGTTAATTTTTTTATAGGTATATCATTTGAGCCATATCCTGCAATATCTGAATGATATCCACCTATATTTTCTAGAATTTTAAGTATTGCAATATTTTTAATTTTATTATCTTTTCCTATATCTGTTAATCCCATTTTAAAGTTCTCTTTAAAAATCATTTTGTTACCTCTTTCCTTATAGATGTGTCCTCTAACTTACAAATTGTCCAGTTGGGGACGTTTCCTTTTGTTGTTTTTCCGGCAATCTGGGACACTTCTCATTAGAGATGTGTCCCCAACTGTTCTTTTTTCGACAAAAGGAAACGTCCCCAATTATTTAATATCCTGGCTTTTTCAATAATTTAAACATGTTCTTTTTATATTCTTCTACTCCTGGTTGGTCAAATGGATTTATTCCTAATATACTTCCTGACATAGCACATGCTTTTTCAAAGAAATACATCACTTCTCCTAAATTTTCTTCATCAAGTTTGTTCATCTTAACTAAAATATTAGGTACTTCTCCTGATACGTGTGCTTGTACTGTTGCCTCCATTGCCTTTTTATTTACAAAATCTAATGTTTTTCCTGCTAAATAATTTAATCCATCCAAGTTATCATCATCTGGATTTATAGTAATATCTGATTTTGGATTTTCTACATAGACAACTGTTTCAAATAAATTTCTTCTTCCTTGTTGTATATATTGTCCCATTGAGTGTAAATCAGTTGTATTATCAACGCCAGCTGGGAATATTCCTTTACTATCTTTTCCTTCGCTTTCTCCAAATAATTGTTTCCACCATTCTGTAAAATAGTGCATTTTAGGTTCATAATTCACTAATATTTCTGTTGTTTTATCTTGTTTATATAATATATTTCTAGCTACTGCATATTGATAGCACTCATTATATTTTAAATTTGGATCATTATATCTATCTTGAGCAATTTTTGCGCCTTCCATTAATTTTGTTATATCAATTCCTGCTACTGCTATTGGAAGTAATCCTACTGCTGTCAATACTGAATATCTTCCACCAACATTATCTGGAACTACAAATTCTTCATATCCTTCTTTATCAGCAAGTGTTTTCAAAGCTCCTCTTTCTTTATCTGTTGTTGCATAAATTCTACTCCTAGCTTCATCTATTCCATATTTATTTTCTAGTATTTCTCTAAATATTCTAAATGCAACTGCAGGTTCTGTTGTTGTACCTGATTTTGATATTACATTTATAGAAAAATCCTTATTTTCCACATATTCTATTAATTCATTCATATAATTTGGACTTAGGTTATTTCCTACATATAATATTTGTGGATACTTTCTTTGTCTTGCTGGAAGCAAATTATTAAATGTACTTGTTAATGCTTCAATTACAGCTCTTGCTCCTAAATATGAACCACCTATTCCTATTACTAGTAATACATCAGATTCTTTTTTTATTTTCTTTGCTGCTTTTTTTATTCTTTTAAACTCTTCTTTATCATAATTTGTTGGAAGTTCAAGCCATCCCACAAAGTCTTTTTCATCGTTTGCTCTTCTATGTAAATCTTTATGAATATTTTCTACTTGCTCCTTATATTCCATTATACTTTTCATTGTTATTCC
>CALXXB010000098.1 GCA_944392525.1 uncultured Clostridia bacterium
TTTTCCTGCATCTTCCTCAATATGAATACGTGTTATTCCTATTTTCTTTTTTCCTTTACTTGTTTCTATCTCGATATATCCATGCTCACATAAAGGTTTGTCATATTGTGATATTTGATATGCTTTTGGTAAATCTGGATAAAAATAGTTTTTCCTATCGTTTTTACTATTTCTTGATATTTCACAATTTGTTGCAAGACCTGCCTTTACTGCATATTCTACAACTTTTTCGTTTAACGTTGGTAATGTTCCTGGCATTGCCATACATATTGGGCATACTTGTGTATTAGGTTTTGCTCCAAATTTTGTAGGACAACTACAAAATATTTTTGTTTTTGTTGAAAGTTCTGCGTGAACTTCTAACCCCATTACTACTTCATAATCTTCTCTTGCCATTTGTATGTAAACCTCCTTATTTTTTGTATTAAATTTTTAAATATTATCTATTATTCCATAAGCAATTTTCATTGAAAGTATTCTCCTAACCGCTTTATTTATTAGGTTTTCATTTATTTTTTTATCTTCTATTGCTTTTAAAATTTCTTGTTTTTGTTCTACAAAATCTGATGAAATTAGCATATCATTTCCAGCTAGTACTGCTTGTACTGCTACATCTCCATTCTCAGCATATGTTTTTACTGCATCCATTGATAAATCGTCTGTCATAACTATTCCAGAAAATTTTAAGTCTTCTCTTAGAATTTTGTGAACATTTTCTGATAATGATGCTGGATAATTTTCATCCATTGCTTTTACTACATTATGACTTACTAAGATACATGGCCCTCCTGCTTCTATTCCACTTTCAAATGGTAGAAAATCAGATGTTTCAAATGTTGAGTATGGCCTTTCATCAATAGCAATTCCAGTATGTGTGTCTACATTATCGCCATAACCTGGGAAATGTTTCATAACAGAAATCATATTATCTTCATTCATTGTTTGTATTAGTCTTGCTACATATATTGCAGTTTTTTCTGCTCCTCTTCCATATGATCTTTTATACATAAATGAACTTGTTTTTGTTGGAACATCTACAACTGGTGCTAAGTTCATATTTAATCCTATACTTTCTAATAATTTTGATTTTTCTTTTGAGTCTTCTAATATTTTAGGTAATTGACCTTGCTTCCATATATCTTGTGGTGATTGAAATTTTGAACTTCTAAATGCTTTATGAGAAGTTACTCTTACAACTGTTCCTCCTTCTTCATCTACTCCAAATATAAGTCCTATTTTACTTGCTTGTTGATTTTCTGTTAATTCTTTTAATATGCTTTCTTTAGTTTCATTATCAAAGTCTTTTCCAAATAATATATATCCTCCTGGTGCTTCATTTTTTATTTGATTTATTACTCCATTATCTGGATATCTTACTAAAAACATTTGAGCAACTTTTTCTTCTATTGTCATATCTTTCATTATTTGTTCTGCTTGCTCATAATATTTTGCAAATAATTCATTTGAGACATCTTCATCATCATTTTCTGGTGGATTTGTTGTAGTAGTTTGCGTAGTATTTGTTTCTACATTTGCTTGTGTGTTTTCATTTGGATTAGATATATCATTATCGTTTTCTGTTTCTAAAGTTGAACTTGCATTAGAGCTTAAATCCTCATTTAATTTAGTGTTTTGTTCATTTATATCTTTCACAACAAGTACTGTTGCTATTACACATAATATCAATAATATGCTTATTAATATCTTTGTTGATCTTGATATTTTTTTCACTTTTAATCTCCTTATCCTTCTGCCTTAAGTGGTAATTTAAGGACTTTACTAAAAACCTTATTAGTTCATTATATTCTTGTAAAAATGTTATCGCTGCTTTGTATCATATAATAAAATTTGTGATATTCTTAATTTTAGTGGTTTTAGTTGTTCATTATATATTTTGTTTTTTTGTCCTGCTGTAAACTTAAAATCATCACCCATTTTTTATTCTACCTTTTTGATTTATTTTTTAAAAGTAGGTTTGTATTTTTCTCTAAATTTTGTTTCTTGTTCATAAGCATATGCTGTTTTTATAATTGTTTCTTCACAAAATTTATTTCCTATTATTTGCATTCCTATTGGCATACCTTCACTATCAACTCCACATGGTACTGAAATTCCTGGTAAACCAGCAATATTTACAGAAACTGTACAAATATCTGCTAAATACATTTCCATTGGATTATTTGATTTTGAGCCTAATTTAAATGCTGTTGTTGGTGATGTTGGGGTTATAATTACATCATATTTTTCAAATGCTTTATTAAATTCATTCATTACTAATGTTCTAACTTGTTGTGCTTTTTTGTAGTATGCATCATAATATCCTGATGATAATACATATGTTCCAAGTATAATTCTTCTTTTTACTTCTGCACCAAATGCTTCACTTCTTGATTTTTTATAAATTTCTTTTAATGTTTTTGCTTCTGGTGATCTATATGTATATCTTATTCCATCATATCTTCCTAAATTTGAACTTGCTTCTGCACAAGCAATTATATAATATGTTGCTAATGCATATTTTGCTATGTCTAATGAGAATTCTTCTACTTCTGCTCCCATTTCTTTATATTTTGCAATTGCTGTTTCTAAACATGATTTTACTTCTGGATTAATTCCCTCTCCATAAAATTCTTTTGGAACTCCTATTCTTAAGCCTTTTATATCTTTTTGTAATGATTTTGTATAATCTTTTGAACCTACATCTACTGATGTTGTGTCTTTTTCATCATGTCCTGCAATTACATTTAATAGTATTGCACAATCTTGTACATCTTTTGTGAATACTCCTACTTGGTCAAGTGATGATGCAAATGCTACTACTCCATATCTTGAAACTAGTCCATATGTTGGCTTTAAACCTACAACTCCACATAGTGCAGCTGGTTGACGTATACTTCCTCCAGTATCTGTTCCTAGTGCCCATGGTACCATATT
>CALXXB010000099.1 GCA_944392525.1 uncultured Clostridia bacterium
AATACATACGAGGGGGAAGAAAAAGATGAAAACGAACAAAAAACAAAGAAGAAATAATAAAGGTATTACTTTAATTGCTTTAGTAATAACTATCATTGTTCTTTTAATACTTGCTAGTGTATCAATTGCAATGCTAACAGGAGATAATGGAATTTTAACTCAAGCACAAAGAGCAAAAGAAGCAACAGAAAATGCAGCTAGAAATGAAGCGAAAGATTTACAAGAATTGGAATCTTGGATGAATGGACAAATTACAGGAGAAGTTCAAGCATATCCTGTAGATGATGATAATCCAGGAGAATTAGATGGAGAAGGAACAAGTGAAAAGCCATATAAAATAGAAAGTATAGAAGACCTAGTTGCTTTTTCAAGTATTGTAAATACAGGAGCATATAATGGGAAAAGTTATAGTAATAGAACATATAATGGAGAGTATGTAGAATTATCACAAACATTAGACTTTAATTATGATGGCTCATATGCGCTTGAAAGTAGTCTAGAAACAGGAGGGTTAAAAGATACTTTAACTAATGGCGGATTTGAAATTATTGGAAAAGACTTTAGTTCTACAAACCTAACAGGAAATATATTTTTGGGAACTTTTAATGGAAATGGAAATACAATAAAAAATGTTTATATAAAAAATCAATTTACTACAGATAGGTCAGGAGCCGGAGCTGGATTATTTGGAGCAACAATGGGAACAATACAAAATCTTAATATAATAGGAAAAATACAAGTAAATACGCAAATGACTCTTCAACAATCAATTGGCGGAGTCGCAGCACTTAGTACTGGAACTATAGAAAATTGTAATGCTAATATTACTATTTCTGGAGAAAAAGTTGGAAGTGGTATTAAAACAATAGGAGGAATAGTAGGTACAAATTTAGGAAATGTAAATAGATGTTATGCAAATGTCAACATAGAAGAAACAGGACTAAGTACTAATGTTATAGGTGGTATTGTAGGAGCAAATTATAATAAAGTATATAATTGTGTTATTCAAGGAAATATAAATGCAGAGAAAAATGGAAATTATATTTGTAGAATAGGTGGAATAGTAGGTGAAAATAGAGGAATTTGCCTAAATCATGTAAGTGACGTGATAATAGAAGTAGAAAATTTTGATAATAGTAATACCGTAGATGTAGGAGGTATTGTAGGAAGTGGAGAGGCTGATAAAAATGCTATGGATGTAGTTGAGCCAGCAAATAGATTAGTAGGAAATTGTTATTTTAAAGGTACAATAAGAGACAATAGTAATGTAGGAACTACATTTAATATAGGAGGAATAATAGGAAGACTTTATGCAGGAACTATGGAAAATTGTTATTATAATGGAACTTTAGAAAATATAGGAACAGTAAAGCCAAGTCTATATATAGGTATTGGTTATGCACAAGATTCAACAATAAAAAATTGTAAATATATAGATGGGGAAAATATTATAAATCAAAGTAACTGTAATTTAGTAGATAATGAACAAGAAGATTTAACAGATGAAAAAGTATTAAACTATATGAACTCATATTCATCTGATGAAGATTTAGCAAAATGGACTTTATCTGGAGGAAAATTTCAATTTCAATAAAACATATTGAACAGTTAAAAAGCTTTAATAAAAATAGAAGGAGAAGACTATGAGAAAAGAAAAAGGAATTACTTTAATTGCGCTAGTTATTACAATTATTGTTTTACTAATTTTAGCAAGCGTATCAATAGCGATGCTGACAGGTGATAATGGAATATTATCACAAGCACAAAAAGCAAAAGAAAATACAGCACAAGCTGCTCAAGACGAAGAAAACACATTAAATAATATGACTAGTTATATAGAAAAATACGCAGGAGATAATAATTCTTCAACAAAAACAGAAGAAGAAAAAAGGAAAGATACATTAAACAGTCTAAAAGTATTGAACAGTGAAAAAGAAGATCAGTTTTATTCTATGGAGTATACAGCAGACTATAAGTTTGATGAGTATTTATTAGAAGGTTCAAGGGATTCTTTTAAAACGATAGAGTTCTGCTCAGAAAATTTATTAGATGGTAGGTCAATAGAAATAAATCCTGAAGCGGTGGCGTGCACAACCTTTACAGCTACAACATCTGGTGGTAAAAAAATATATGGAAGAAATATGGACCTTGTTACAAATTCACCGGCGTTAGTATTAACAACAAATCCAGAGGATGGATATAAATCAATATCAACAGTTGATTTAGCAGTGTTAAAAGACTTTAAAGATGGTATAGGAAGTGAGATTTCAGATTATACAAAAGAACAACTTTTAGTAGCACCATATTTAGCATCTGATGGAATGAATGAAGCAGGGGTTACAATAGCAATGTTACAATTAGTAGATGACCCAATATCACAAAATACTGGAAAAGTGCCAATAACAGAGTCAACATTAATGCGTTTGGTATTAGATAAAGCAGGGAGTGTAGAAGAAGCAATTAAGTTGATACAACAATATGATATGAACACAGAAGTTAATTCAAACTTTCATTTTCAAATATCAGATAAAAGTGGAGAAAGTGTAGTAATTGAATATGTAGGAGAAAAAATGGAAGTGATAAGACAAGATGAAGGAAAGAACTTTCAAGTCTGTACAAATTTTTATTTAGCACCATCAATGCAGGATAATAATCATACAAGTGGTACTGCAGAGCAAAGGTATGATACAGCATATCAAAAATTAAATAATAAAAATGGTATATTAGAAGAGTCAGAAGCAAAACAATTATTAAAAGATGTAAGACAAGGAACAAATGGATCTTATACACAGTGGTCAGTTGTTTATAACCAAACAGATCTTACACTTTCAATGGCACCTAATGCAGATTTTGATGGAGATTTTG
>CALXXB010000100.1 GCA_944392525.1 uncultured Clostridia bacterium
ACTTCTAATTTTTCATTTCCACTATATCCAAAGATTTTTGTTACATAATTTTTATCTGTTTTAGCTTTTTTTCTCGTTATATTTTCTTTTAAAGTATATTTATACCCTTCATAAATATATTCAAATTCTTGTGGTATATATTCTTCATCCATTATTTTTAGTGCGGCTTCTTTATAATCTTCTTTGCTTATATTAGAACTTATTTTTTTATCTTTTTTTAATTGTCCAAATATTAAATATAAAAGTACCTTATCATCTACATTTTCTATATCATCATTTTTAGTTATTTTTATAACTTCTGTAGATGTATTTTCCATATTATCTTCATATAATTTTTCTACTACTGTATGTTTTACTGGTTCATTTGACACTTCTTTATTACCATTAGTCATAAATATAATTATTAGTGCAATAATTATTAGTATAACTATTCCTATTATTATTTTAATTTTCCTCTTTCTTTTTAAGTCCATATACCATTCTCCTTATCTCTAACAAAAATCTACTAATCACTTCAAATTGATGTTTACTAATTATTTTTTTATCATAAGAAACCCTTGTATAAAAATCAAACATAGATAATTTTACAAGCAAATCTTTTAAATATTTTTCCTTAATACGTATACTATCATTAATATTATAAGCAAAGATACATTCTACTAATTCATAGTTATTTTTTTCAATATTCTGTTTCAAAATAACTTCCTTTTTAGGATAATTAACCAATATTTTATTGATATAATTGACTGTTTTATAAGTATTATTCAAAATTTTAAAATTGTAATTCATAATTTTTTTCATGAGTTTTATTGCATATATTTTCAAAAAAAATTTAATCAAATGGGATAATGTTGCTATTTAATAAAATAAATAGCAACACATAAATCTAATAGTAAATTTAAAAATATTTATTATAAAAATGAAGTTGAAATTTTATACACTACTTAAACACAAAAAGCCCAAATTTTAAAATTACAATTTTTTACTAATTAGACTAATCCCAAAATTATTTGTGTGGCTAAAGTAAAACTTCACCACTAATATAGTAATAGTCCTATAAATTAACAAAGTCATAGAACATCTATATTATCTTTTTAGGCATTGCCAGGGAATTAACCTTGTTTCCAATCTAAATACGATTATTACCTATGTAATTACTTCCTCTCGTTATTAGCACTTAACCTTATAACACTCGGTTCACTAGTAAATAATTACTAATTGTAGTAGGAAATTGGGCGGACGCCGTAGCCATTGTTCACATTGTTGTTGTTGAGTTCACCTGTAGCAGTCACATTGAACTCGTTTGCATTGTTCCAATTGTTGAAAAGCGACGGCGTAAACACATGTCCACAAATAGATTAATCCCTCATTTTATTGGAAATTGGGCGGACGCCGTAGCCATTATTCACATTGTTCCAATGATTGAGTTCGCCTGTAGCAGTCACATTGAACTCGTTCGCATTACTATTGTTGTTGAAAAGCGACGGCGCAAACAAATAACCACTAAATAGATTAATCCCTTAAATTCCAAAAATTGACCCCGCCAAAAATGAAGAGTCATTTTTGGCGAATATTATACTAACAAATTTTCTCACAGTTGTTTCTTACGAAACAACATACGGATCTTGCATTGTTCCTGTCCCAGTGAACGAAAGATTATCAGTATTTAGATTAACAACTGGGCGGACGCCGTAGCCATTGACCACATAGCTGATGTCGAGTGCACCTGCAGCAGCCACAGTGAACTCGCTTGCACTGTTCCAATAGTGGACAAGCGACGGCGTCATTGTCCAATAGTAAGTGCCCGTATATAAGTAATATAAAGTATTCTGTGAACTCGTTCTTCCCCCTGCCATGCTCACTTCATCTGCTGTTATTAATCCTACTGGATTTGAAAGTAAACCATTACCCTTTACACTTGTTACTGAAAATCTATCATTACTCTGTGGACAACTTAAATCTGGACTTATGCTTGATCCTGACCAAGCATAAAATCTTGGATAACCATACATTGTTGGTGTTACACCATATCCTTCTCCTACATATGGTGATGCTTTATATGAAGATACCTCTCTATTATTACAAAATACAGTATCTTTTGATATTATATTATCTACACTTGTTAAATTATTCTTATACCAATTTTCTAAATATGTCTTCATATTACTATTTTTCTCATTCGCATGTGCTCCTGCATATGATGTACTTGACCATTCTACTGCTTTTACACTCATTGAAGTTGCTGATACATATTTCTGTACATGATTTAATCTTTGACACGTTCCTGCACTAGATGTACTAAAACATGTATAATATCCACTTGTATTATATTTATCTCTATATTCTGCTAACGTCGCCTCTACTAAATCTCCACTTAGCTTAAATGTATTTGTTCCTTTATCAAATGTATAACTTGTTCCAAAATAATATTTCGCAGACGCACTGAGTCCTGTATATGTAAAAGCTGCTGTAGCTTCTGATATCACATTATCACTAGGATCTCCATACATATATCCTACATAAGCATTATCACTCCACCATGAATTAAATGCACTTATTCCTACTTGCCTATCACTACTTACCTCTCCATTCACATGACCACTTGTTCCATCATATATTATTCTTAATGTTCCATCTCCATTTACTCTAATTATTCTAAAGTATTTATCTGCTAGTTTTACATAATTTCCTGATACTGCTCCTCTATAATAATAACTTTTTCCATCATCATCTTGAGTCATATACATTCCCATTGTAGAATTATCATAACTATTTACTCTTGCAGTATATGGATAATATGTCATTTTATATGTTTTAGCTCCTGTGGCTAGATTT
>CALXXB010000101.1 GCA_944392525.1 uncultured Clostridia bacterium
GCTAAGGCTTATTCAGTTTTTGAAAATAAATATAAAGAAAATAATGAATATACAGTTGTTGGTTCAGATACTTTAGTGGCTTATGGAAATATTATTTTAGGCAAACCTCATGATAAAAATGATGCCATAAGAATGCTAAAATTACTACAAGGTAATTCTCATGAAGTATATACTGGTACAACTATAATTATAAAAAAAGAACATTCTATTATATTTAAAACAGCTGTTAATAAATCTACAGTTTATTTTAAAAACATGTCATATTATGATATTTGTTCTTATGTCGATACTAAAGAACCTTTAGATAAAGCCGGAGCATATGCTGTACAAGGTGTCGGTAAAGTTTATTTAAAAGGTTTTGATGGTGACTATAATTCTATAGTAGGATTAGATACACACATGATAAAAGATACTTTTGAAAGATATAACTTAATTTAAGGAGTGTATTAACATTGGAAAAAAATTTAGAAAAATTAGAATTTAATAAGGTTCTTGATAATCTATCTAATTTTGCAAAAACAAATATTGGTAAAGATTATTCTCTTTCTCTACGACCAATTTCTGATAAAAGCAAATTACAAAAATTATTAAACGAAACAAATACTGCAATTTTAATGAGATATAAAAAAGGAATTCCACCAATTACCGAAATTTCTGAAGATATTAAAATATGGCTAAAAGCTTTAAATAGTAATAATATATTATCTATAAAAAGTATTTTGGATTTAACTAGAATTTTAAAAATTTCTAGAGAATTAAAGAGCTATTTTTTTGATGATAAATTAATAAATATTGATGATTTTTCTGTTTTATATGATTATTTTAATAATTTATATGTAAATATTGATATAGAAAAAAAGGTCTTTAATACTATATTAGATGAAAATACAATAGCAGATAATGCAAGTCAAGAATTAAATAGAATTAGAGTAACAAAGAAAAAAATAGAGCAAGAAATTCGTGATAAGCTAAATCACTATATTTCTTCTTATTCAAAATATTTGCAAGAACCTGTAATAACTATAAGAAATGATAGATATGTAATTCCTGTAAAAGAAGAATATAGAAGTAATATAAAAGGATTTGTTCATGATATGTCAAATAGTGGTTCTACTGTTTTTATCGAGCCTCTTTCTATCTTTGAACTTAATAGTAAAATTACAAATTTAATTGTTGAAGAAAATATAGAAATTGAAAAAATACTAGCTAATTTAACCAATTTACTTACTGGTATCTCTTCACAATTAGAAAACGACTTGAATATTGTTGGTATTCTTGATTTTATTTTTGCAAAAGCAAATTATTCTATCTCTATAGACGCAAATATGCCTATAATAAATGAGGATAAGAAAATTAATTTTATAAAAGCAAGACATCCATTAATTGATAAAAATAAAGTTGTTCCTATAGATATTAACTTAGGATATGACTTTACTTCTTTGGTAATAACAGGACCAAATACTGGTGGAAAAACTGTAACCTTAAAAACTGTTGGGTTACTTACATTAATGGCTATGTCTGGTTTAAATATTCCTGCCAAAGAAAATAGTAGTTTTTATGTTTTTGATAATGTTTTTGCAGATATTGGAGATGAACAAAGTATACAAGAATCTTTAAGTACCTTTTCTTCTCATATGTTAAATATTATTGAAATATTAAATAAATCTACAGAAAATAGTTTAGTTTTAGTTGATGAATTAGGCTCTGGTACAGATCCTGTTGAAGGAAGTTCTTTGGCTATAAGCATATTAGAAGAATTACATAATAGAAACACTCTAACTATTGCAACAACACATTACCCAGAAATTAAAAATTATGCTTTAACTAATAATGGTTTTAAGAATGCAAGCCAAGAATTTGATATTAATACACTTTCTCCTACATATAAACTTTTAATTGGTGTACCAGGGAAAAGTAATGCATTTGCTATTAGTAAAAAACTAGGACTTCCAGAAAATATTTTAAATAGAGCAAATACTTTTATTGATTCTGATACAGTAAGAATTGAAGATTTATTAAAAAGTATTTATGATGATAAACAAAAAATAGAACATGAAAAAGAAGAAATCGAAAACAAATTAGAAGATATTTCAAAATTAAAGAAAAACTTAGAAAAAGATAATTTTGATGTACAAAAGAAGCAAAAAGAAATTATAGAAAAAGCAAAAATAAATGCTCGTGAAATTCTATTTGAAGCCAAAGAAGAAGCGTCTAGTATTATTAAAGAAATGCGTTCAATATCTAAAGATTCTACTTCTTTAAAGGATTTAGATAATTATAGAAATAAATTAAATGATTCTATAAAAAATACTATTTCTACTAATTCTAGTAATAACAATATAAATTCAAATATAGATATTTCAAAATTAAATGTTGGTATGACAGTATTTGTACACAAATTCATGACTGATGGTACTTTACTTTCTTTGCCAAACAAGGATAATCAAGTTCAAGTGCAAATTGGAAGCATGAAAACTTTTGTACCTGTTTCTAATTTGTCTATATCTAAAAATCAATCTACAACTAATAATAAAAAAGCTGGAATTTCTAGAATTTCTAAATCTAAAAATATCTCTAGTGAAATAAATGTTATTGGTCAGACTGTCGAAGGAGCAATTTTTGTTATTGATAAATATTTGGACGATTGTAGTTTGGCTAAACTTGAGACTGTCAGAATAGTTCATGGTAAAGGTACTGGAAAATTAAGAGAAGGTATTCAAAAATTCCTAAAAACAAATCCACATGTAAAAAGTTTTAGACTTGGTACTTATGGTGAAGGTGAAATGGGAGTTACAGTTGTTGAGTTAAAATAATTTAA
>CALXXB010000102.1 GCA_944392525.1 uncultured Clostridia bacterium
AAAGAAATAGCAGACTTATTAAAGAAAAATTATAATATAGAAGTAGATAAAAAGAAAATAGATTTAAAAGAAACAATGAAAACATTAGGATTAAGAACAGTAACAATAAAATTATATGATGGTGTTATTGGAAACTTAAAAGTAGATGTAATTAGTAAATAGCAATAAAAAGGAGTTGGAACAATGGAACTAGGTAAAGTACCACCACATGATGTAGAAGCAGAACAAGCAATTATTGGTAGTATGTTAACAGATAGAGATGCTGTAATTTCTGCGATAGAAGTACTAAAGCCAGATGATTTTTATAGAGAAGATAATAAAACAATATATGAAGCTATTTTAAATCTATATACTCGTTCAGAACCAATTGATATTATAACAGTAAGGTCAGAACTAGAGTCAATGGGGAGACTAGATAATGTAGGAGGACTAGAGTATTTAGCTGAATTACCTGAGAAAGTACCGACAACGGCAAATGCTATGAAATATATTAAAATAGTAGAAGAAAAATCTTCATTAAGGAAGTTAATAAGAACAGCTAATGAAATAATAGAACTTGGTTATAATCCTACTGAAGATGTTGATGACATAATGGAAGGTGCGGAAAAGAAAATATTTAATATCATGCAGGATAAAGATCAAAAGAGTTATAGTCCACTAAAAGATGTGTTGGTAGAAAGTTTTACTAAACTAGAAGAACTATATAATAGAAAACAGCATATAACAGGTGTACCATCTGGATTTACAGATTTAGATTTTAGAACAGCTGGTTTCCATGGATCAGAACTAATACTAATTGCTGCAAGACCAGCTATGGGTAAAACAGCATTTGCATTAAATATTGCAACAAATGCAGCGTTAAGAGCGAATGTACCAGTAGCAGTGTTTAGCTTAGAAATGTCAAAAGAACAGTTGGTAAACAGAATTTTATGTAGTGAATCTATGGTAGATAGCAATAAAGTTAGAACAGGAAAGCTAGAAGAAGATGACTGGACAAAACTTGCAAGTACAATAGGGCCTCTATCAGAGGCAGAAATGTATATAGATGATACACCAGGTATAAATATAATGGAAATAAGAGCTAAGTGTAGAAAGCTAAAAATAGAAAAAAATATAGGTTTAGTGGTAATAGATTATTTACAATTAATACAAGGTACTGGAAAAAGAAACGGAAGTCGTGAACAGGAAATATCAGAGATAAGCCGTTCATTAAAAATTTTGGCAAAAGAATTAGATGTTCCAGTAATAGCTTTATCACAGCTATCAAGAGCTGCTGAGCAAAGACCAGATCACAGACCAATGTTATCAGACTTAAGAGAGTCTGGAGCGATAGAACAAGATGCTGATATTGTAATGTTCTTATATAGAGACGATTACTATAATCCAGATACAGAAAAAAAAGGTGTAGCGGAAGTTATAATTGCAAAACATAGAGGTGGCTCAACAGGTACGGTAGAGCTTCTATGGTTAGGAAGTTACACAAAATTTGTTAATATTGCAAAAGGTTTTGATGGTTAATAAGAGAAAATTATTTTCCTCTTAAATTTTATATATGATTTGTGATTGAAATTTACGACAATATTACAAATAGGTTACAAAAAATAAAATATATTGAAAGGTAAATGAAAATAATATATAATGATAAAAAGCGAAGAAAAAAGGGGTAAATAAGAAAATGAACAATAATGACATATCCGTTGGCGCTGTAAGAGAAAAAAATAAAGAGAACTATGCTTTAATAAAACAAAGTATAGGGTTATTAATATGCAAAAAATAAGATAGAAATAAAAATTTGTTAAAACAGTTCTTATAGCTATCTTTTTTCTTTTGAAATTAAAAAGAAAGGAATACATAATATGATAAAGAAAATAGAAAATGAAAAGGGAGTTACGCTTGTTGCTTTAGTTGTAACTATAATAGTTCTGATAATATTAGCGGGAATAACTATAGCTGCCATTAGAGGAGATAATGGAATAGTAAAGCAAACACAAGATGCAAAAGCAGAAACAGAAAAGGCGCAATGGGAAGAAAGAATAGATTCAGTTATAATAAATGTAGAAAATAAGCATAGAAATCCAACAATGGATGATGTAATAGATGAATTAATAAAAGATGAAATAATAGAAGATGAAAGTAAGGTTGATAGAGATACAGGAGCAATAACAACAAAAGAACCAAGTTATGTAATAGAAGGAAAATTAGATGATTATTTAGATAAAGATGGACCGACAGATCCAGAACCGGATCCAGAACCAGATCCAGAACCAGATCCAGAGCCAGAACCGGATCCAGGTCCAGATGAGCCTGTAGTAGCTGAACATACAGTAACTTATAATTACAATCAAAATGGAGGAACAAATGCAAGTAAGGAAACAGCAAGAGTAAAAGAAGGAGAAAATATAGATTTAAGTGTAACAGCGACAAAAGCTGGATATGATTTTGTGGGATGGAATACAAATCCAAATGCACAGGACAAATTAAGCACATTAAAAATGGAAAACAAAAATGTAACATTATATGCAATATATAAAAAGGATATAGTAGGAACATTCAAATATTGGACAGGAACAAGTACATCAAGTACAACTAGAACAACGACAATATATAATAAAGAAACACAAGGAGAGATAGTAGCACCAGCAATAAGTAACACAAGTAAAAATGGAACAACGTATACAGCAAAAGGATGGTCAGAAACAGATGATGGAAATGCCTCAGTAGCAGTAAATCCAGGAGAAACTGTAACAATAAGTGGAAATACAACATATTATGCAATATATTCAGGAACAACAACAGCGACATTCTATT
>CALXXB010000103.1 GCA_944392525.1 uncultured Clostridia bacterium
TAGGCATAAAATATAAAATAATAAATAATCATCCAAACGGAGTAAATATTAATGACAATTGTGGCTCAACACATTTGGATGGATTAAAAAAATATGTAGTAGAAAATGGATTATCTTTAGGTGTTGCATATGATGGTGATGGAGATAGATGTTTAGCAGTTGATGAAAAAGGTAATGAAATCGATGGAGATAAATTACTTGCAATAATATCTCAAAGTTTAAGAAAAAAAGGAAAATTAAATAAAGATACAATAGTTGCAACAGTAATGAGTAATTTAGGATTAAATAAATACGCAAGAGATAATGGATTAGAATTATTACAAACAAAAGTTGGAGATAGATATGTCCTAGAAGAAATGTTAAAAGATGGATTCAATCTAGGCGGAGAACAATCAGGTCATGTAATTTTACTTGATTATAATCCAACAGGAGATGGAATATTAACTTCTTTAATGTTAATAAAGTCAATATTAGAAGAAGGAAAGAAAGCTTCAGAAGTTGCAAGTATTGTAAAATTATATCCACAAATATTAATAAATGCAA
The DNA here is from genome assembly GCA_944392525.1 of uncultured Clostridia bacterium. Next base: position 544 of record CALXXB010000103.1, read on the forward strand.
AAGTAAATGCTGATAAAAAATATGATTATGATAAGGATGAAGAAATAAAAGAAGCAATAGAAAAATTAGAAAAAGAATTTGCGGGAAATGGAAGAGTATTAATCAGGGCCTCAGGAACAGAACCATTAGTAAGGGTTATGATAGAAGGAGAAGATCAAGAATATATTACTAAAAAAGCACAAGAAATAGCAAACTTAATAGAAGAAAAATTGAAGTAAATCCTTGTAACCAAAATGTAATATAAAAATAATATAAAAATGTTGATTAATATAATTTTTAATGTTATATTTAAATAAATAAACTAAAGAAAATGGAGGGGAGAAAATGTTTATATTTGATATATCAAACCCACTAACATTATTATTAATGCTCGCAGCAACAATATTATTAGTATTCTTAGCTCAAGAAGTTAAGAAAAGTATGGTAGCAGCAATTTTATTATTTGCTTATCTTATAATATTGGTTATGCATGTGGCGCAAGTCGCTACTTTATCCGAAGAATATAGATATATGATAACAACATTATCAAGATGTATTGTTATAGACTTCATATTTGTATTTATTTCATTCTTCTCATATTTATGGGTAGATGATATAGAAACAAAAGCGTTAGGAAAGAAGAGTCTTGACAATAGCTTAGATTGGTTCTGGAGAAAAGTGTAACTAATTCATAAAAGTTCGGTATTATTACCGAATTTTTTTTGCTTTAAACATATTTTTTTAGTAAATGAATATATATAAATATAATAACGTAAGATAAGGAGAAAAATATGTTTAATGTTGCAGTATTAAAGATGAAAGATATATTAAAGTATTTGACAGGAATTATATTGACTGTATTAGTAATTTTTTTTATGAGCAAAGGAATTGGAAAAAATAATGAAAATAATAATAGTGACGATAATATAATTCAAAAGTTAGGAAAAAAGATAAGTCTTTTTGAAGAAAATAGTATGTTATGTGCACTAGACCAAACAATTCCTGTAATTTCAAATGTGAATGATGAATATAAAAATATAGCAAAAGAAGATGATGAAGTTCAAGATGAAAGTATGTTACAAATGATGCTTGGTAGTCAAATTAGTTCTATTAAAGGAATGGAGAATATTGAAAAAAGTAAGACTGTAGAAGAATTATATGAAGATAATGGAGAGGATGAGCAAGAAAGTGTCAATCAAAATAATGAAGAAAATGTAGTAGCAAGTGCGGGAGTTCAAACAGAAGTAATAACTCCCAATCCTATAAGTGATGGAAGTAATACAAACATAGGAAGTGTGAAGATAAAAAATGAAACAGACTATCAAATAACAGAAGATATGTTCAATACAGACGATCTTACAATTGATAATAAGAATATAATATTATTCCATACTCATAGTTGTGAAAGCTATACTTCAAGTGAAAAATATCCATATACGCCAACAGGAAATTTCAGAACGACAGATTTAAATTTTACAGTAACAAGGGTTGGAACAGAATTAGAAACATATTTAAAACAATATAATTATAATGTAGTACATAATACAGATTATCATGATTATCCAGCATATAATGGTTCTTATACACGTTCACTAAAGACAGTAGAAAATATACTACAAACAACACCTAGTGATATAATAATAGATGTACATAGAGATGCAATAGGCTCTAGAAGTGATTATGCACCAACTGTAAAAATAGGTGATGAAGAAGCAGCACAGTTAATGTTTGTAATAGGAACAGATGCAGGAGGCCTATGGCATCCAAATTGGAGAGAAAATTTGAAATTTGCAATAAAGATACAGGCAAAGGCAAATGAAATGTATCCAGGTTTATTTAAGACAATGATGTTAACTAAATCAAGATATAATCAGCATACAGGAAAATATGCAAGTATAATAGAAGTTGGGGCAACGGGAAATACGTTAGAACAATGTTTAACGAGCATGAAATATTTAGCAGCAGTAATGCATGAAGTGATACAGTAAGGGACGGGGAAATTTTGTCTCATCTGAAAAGAAATGTGAATTTGAGACAAAAAAACCCGTCCTTTTTTGTTTCAAAAAACTTTAATAACTTTTATTAAAAACTTGAATTATAAAAATTACTTGTATATAATGTAACTGGAAAATTTTAGAGAAAGTAGAGGTGGCGTATATGGCAGAAATAAGCTTAAACTTAAAAAATAGTGGAATAACAATGAAAAGTATAATGGAATATAAGGAGCAAGTAGAAAATATTCATAAAGATTTACATAGAAGAGCAAA
>CALXXB010000104.1 GCA_944392525.1 uncultured Clostridia bacterium
TGCCTTCATTCTTATATCATCTGTAATTACTATTCCATTAAACCTATTTTTCTTTCTTATATATTTCCTAACAAAACTTTTAGACATAGAGGCAGGATAACCATGTGTAACTCTCTTTATCCTTAAATGACCTACAAGTAATACATCTGCACCACATTCTATTGCTCTTTTAAACGGTACTAAATCTTCTTGTTCTAAATTTTTCTTTGATTCTTCTATTACAGGTAATGTAAAATGTGAGTCTTTGCTTGTTGCTCCATGACCAGGATAATGTTTAATTGCTGGTACTATATGATGTTCTTTCATTTTGTTCATATATGTAATACCACATCTAGAAACTGTTTCTACATCATCACTAAAAGCTCTATCTCCTATTGCTTGAGTATTTCCAAACCTCTTTATATCTAACACTGGTGCGAAATTAAAATTAAATCCTACACTTCTAAGCATTTCACCAGTTACTTCGCCTGATTTTTCCACTAAATCCTCTTCTTTATATAATGCAAGTTTATTTGCAGAAGGTACATTTCCGAACTCATCAGGCATTCTATTTACTCTTCCACCTTCTTGGTCTATTGCTATAAATAAAGGGACTTTATTTTTTCTTCCTAGAGCTCTTAATCTATTTATCAATTCATTTAACTCTTTATAATTCTTATAATCCCTTTTATATAAAAGTACGCCACCAATCTCATATTTTTCTATAAGGTGTTCTACGGGTTTTATACAATTTTTATTTTCTATCCCCACCATTAACATTTGGCCTACTTTTTCTTCTAGGGTCAACTCGTTTAAATTTTCCATTATTACCTCTATCAATTTTTTCTACATTATATACTTTAAAAAATATATTAGCAATAGATTTTTCCTTATTTTTGTGATATAATTTTTATGTTATTTTTTTATTTAAAAAGGAGACACATTATGGCATTTGATGGAATTATAACAAAAGCAATTAGCACAGAATTAAATTTACTTGATGGAGCAAGAATAGATAAAATATTTGAGCCTGATTCAAATACTGTTGTTTTAGGTTTTTATTTAAATGCTTTAAATTATGCCTTAAATATTTGTATAAATCCACAAAATTATAGAATAAATTTAACTACACATTCTAAAAGGAATCCAAAAGTGGCACCTAATTTTTGTATGGTACTTAGAAAGCATTTAATCGGATTACGTATTAAGAATATAATTACAAATTCACTAGAAAGAATTATAACAATTGAATTTGAAGGATTTGATGATGTAGATGATATTATCACTAAAAAACTAATAATAGAGCTTATGGGAAAACACTGTAATATCATCCTTTTAGATGACCAAAATATTATTATTGATAGTATGCGTCATATTAATAATGAACATGCAACTCATATAGTTGTACCTCATATTAAATATACATATCCTAAAATATCTAAGAAGGACTTTCTATCAGAAACACTTGAAGATTTTAAAAATGAAATAGAAAAAAAAGAAGGAACAAATAAAGATTTATTACCTAAAATTATTAGTGATACTTACAATGGTATTAGTAAAAAATATGTTTCTTACATAATAAATGAAAATAACTTAGAAACAAATGAGGATATATACAATTACTTAAAAGATATTATTTATAGGACTGATTCTTTAAAATTAAAAATAGAATTAAAAGATAATGATTATTTCCTTGTTCCTGATGATTCTAATGAAGAAAGCTTTTCTATCAACTTTGCTCTTGATGATTTTTATTATAATAAAGAAACTTCTGAAGAATTAAAAACAAGTAGAGATTCTGTACTTAAGCTAATTTTAGCCACTTTAAAGAAATATAATAAAAGACTTATTTCTATTAATAACAAACTTAAAGACTGTGACAATATGGATACATATAGACTTTATGGTGAGCTTATTACAGCTAATCTTTATAGAATACCTAATAAGAACTTAAAAAGCATTGAACTTGAAAACTATTATGATGAAAATAAAAAGATCACTATTCCTTTAGATGAAAGATACTTACCAAGTGTAAATGCGAAAAGATTTTTCAAAAAATATAATAAACTAAAAAATGCTCTAGAAATAGTAACAGTTCAAAAGAAGGAAACTATGCAAGAACTTGATTATATCGAAAGTGTTGTTTATGAATTAGAAGCTGCAAATTCTATAGAAGAAATTGCTGAAATCTTGGATGAAATTTCTGAGAATGATATCTTTAAAGAAAAAACCAAAAATTTAAAGAAAAATAAAAAACAAAATAAAATAAAAAAATCCAACCTTACAAAGAACAAGAATACAAACTTTAATCCTTTAAAATACAAAATAGATAACTTTACTCTTCTAGTAGGAAGAAACAATAAAGAAAATGACTACTTAACACTTAAATTCGCTAATAAACATGATATATGGTTCCATACTAAAGATATTCATGGTAGCCATGCAGTTCTTTTCTTAAATAATCAAACTCCTACAGAAGACATACTTATAAAATGTGCTGAAATTACTGCATACCATAGCAAAGCAAGATTTTCTTCAAATGTTCCAGTTGACACTTGCGAAGTAAGATATGTTAAGAAACCAAAAGGTGCAAAACCTGGTATGGTTATTTATACAAATTACAATACTTTATATGTTAATCCCAAAAATAATCATAACCACGTGTAAAACGCGTGGTTTGAACAAGCCCTAGAAGGGCATATAACATTGCCAGCGCCTAAATGACG
>CALXXB010000105.1 GCA_944392525.1 uncultured Clostridia bacterium
ATTGGGGTATCGCCAAGTGGTAAGGCATCGGATTCTGGTTCCGACATTCCTGTGTTCGAATCACAGTACCCCAGCCAAAATATTTTACTAGCTTGGTTTTACATAATAACAGGCTAGTTTATTTGTAGGAGGAACTAATGAGAAAAGAAAATAAGGGAATTACATTAATTGCTTTAGCAATAACAGTAGCAGTATTAATAATATTAGCATCTGTTGCAACATATAGTGGAGTAGGAATAATAAGGCAATCAAAACTAAATAAATTTACTACAGAAATGAAGATAATGCAGACAGAAGTAAATGATTTATATCAAAAAGCAACTGCTGGAGAAACTGTTGAAGTAAATGGAAGTAGTTATACAGGTTTTGAAATTTATAATATAGGAAAAGAGTTGGACTCACAATCAGATAGTGTATTTACAAATGAATCGTCTGGAATAATAGATAAGAGTGGTTATAAACTTTATGACCAAGATACAATAAAAGGGCTAGGAATAGATGGAATAGAACAAGAATACTTTGTAAATGTAGAAAAGAGAAGTATTGTAAGTCATGATGGTTTTGAATATGAAGGAGTAATATATTATACATTAGACCAATTGCCAAGTGGATTATATAATGTGGAATATGATGATAAAAATACAGAAAGACCAACATTTGACGTAACGGTAGAAGAAAATGGAAATAATGGTTGGAAAGTAAAAATATCTAATATACAATATAATGGATATATAAATAAGTGGCAAGTAAAATACCAAAAAGAAGGACAAAGGTATTGGTCAACTAGTGAGGATTTAGAGTTCACATTAACTGATCCTGGAAATTATAGTATAAGATTGGCTAACGGAAATATAACATCAGATTCTCAACAATTTTTAATTGAGAAAAAAGAAGTTACAGTGGCAGATGTAATTGAACAAACTATGACAGAAAATACAACAGTAGAAGATAATTATGGAAATACGTTAGAAGTACCAGCGGGATTTAAGGTGGTGCTACCAGATGATAATATAAAAATAGAAGAATATAATGTAGAAAAGGGAATAGTAATAGAAGATGTAAACGCAAATGGAGAAGGCTCAACAACAGCGGGAAGTCAATTTGTATGGATACCAACAGGAACAATAAAAACAAGTGGTGGAGAGAAAACAATTGATTTAAATAGATATACTTTCGCAAGTGATGGAACAGAAACGGCACAAGGAGATAATAATATATATGAAAATAATGGAGATTCTTGCAAAGAGTTAGAAAGTTCAACATATGGAAATACACCAGCAAGAGATATAACTGATTTTTTAGGAAAAGCAGGTCCAGATGGAACAGGGGGATTTTATATAGGGAGATATGAAGCAAGAAAAAATGGCAATAAAGTAATTGTAGATAAAAGTCACACAGTTTATAGTGGATTAATACAACCTCAAGCTGCAAGTTTAAGTCAAGAAATGTATAAAAACAATGATAACTTTACAAGTGACCTAGTAAATAGTTATGCTTGGGATACAGCTTTAGTATTTATACAAAAATGTACAATATATACAGATTATTCACAAAGACATAGTTTAAATAAAAATGGTCCTTCATCAACAGGAACAAATAATTTGGATACGCAAGATGTTGCATGTAATATATACGACATGGCAAGTAATTATGTTGAATGGTCAACAGAAACAGCAAATAATTCTGGATTTCCATGCGTTCACAGAGGAGGAAGGTACGATAATAATTTCATGGCAAGTACTCGTTTGGATATGGCTGTAAATTATCCATACGACTACTTTTCTTTCCGACCAATTTTATATTTATAATAATGAATTCTAAAACTATTTATTTGAAAGAGTAAAAGAAGTTTTTTATGGTTTAAAATAAAAAATGTAAATAGCGAACAAAAAGAATTAAAGCCTTCTAAAATTAAATGTATCATAGATACAAAATAAATTTAGAAGGCTTTTAATTACGAAAAAATTAATAAAAAACAAAAGAATGTAATTAGTATATTTAGACGAATAGAAAAAACAAAGCAAAAAGTGATTACTGGAATTTTAATACTTTTAAAACTAATTTATAAAAACACCTAGTTCTTCTTTACTTTTTTGGTAAATTAAGGTATAATAAACAAGGAAATTATTAGAGTTAGGAGAGATATAGATGTCAGAGAAAAATAGTAATAATCAAACAGAAGAATTAGACATGAACCGTTTAATGCAAATAAGAAGAGAAAAATTAGCTGAGTTACAAAAAGAAGGAAAAGATCCATATCAAATAACAAAATTTAATAGAACAAATACAGCAGGAGAAATAAAAGCAAATTATGAAAAATTTGAACAAAAAGATGTAACAGTAGCAGGAAGAATAATAGCTAAAAGAATAATGGGAAAAGCATCATTTTGTACTATACAAGATAGTGATGGAAAAATCCAAAGTTACGTAAGTATAAATGACTTAGGAGAAGAAAGTTATAAAGCATTTAAAACATGGGATATAGGAGATATAATTGGAATTACTGGTTTTGTATTTAAAACAAGAACAGAAGAAATTTCTGTTCATGCAAAAGAAGTAACATTACTTTCAAAATCATTAAGACCACTTCCAGAAAAATTCCATGGATTGAAAGATGTGGATTTAAGATATAGACAAAGATATGTAGATTTAATAATGAATCCAGAAGTAAAAGAAACATTTATAAAAAGAACACA
>CALXXB010000106.1 GCA_944392525.1 uncultured Clostridia bacterium
ATATTATCGTCTGGAACTTCTTCAAACTTTTTTTCTTTCTCACAATATTCACACATCTTTTAACCTCCTTCCGACACATTGGGCAAAATTGTATGTCAAAATAAACTGCATTACCACCATTTGTAGCAATCATTATTCCAGCATTTTTATCAGCTTTATTTTTCATTATCCACGAACTATACACTCTATCATGTTTAAATCCTGCTGTATTTTGCAAATCAAAGTTTTTTCCCAATATTTCATTCTGATTTCTTATGTTGCAATATTTACACATTTTTATTCTCCTTTATTTTAAAATATGGTTTGTCTAATGTACTAAAACATTTACTTGTATTAGGACAATTTGTTGTCTTGTAGTTAGCACATTTATGACAATCTTTAAATCTGTATGATTGTTCAGTTTCTTTAGTACCATCATCATATCCTGATTCATACATTTTCACACTTATTAATATCATAATTGCTATAATTAAAATAATAATCATTGCACACATATTATTTATCCTCCAAACTTTTCTTTAAAACTTCTAATAATTTAATCCAACATATTCTATCGCATTCATCTCCATAGCTTATTGCATTTTCTATATCTCTTACCATTACTTGTTTATCTTTTTTAGTAATTAAGTTTAAATTCTTGGTTATAATCTCACAAGTCCATTGGACAATATATGTTTGTCTTCCTAACGCATACCTTTCTGCACTTACTAACATTGCAGACATATCTTCTATATTTCCATTAAAATAAATTTGCATTATTAATCCTCCAATAATTTATTAAATAACTTTATAAAATCTTCTTTATAATCTTGATTTATAAAATAATCATAATAATAGCCTTTATTAGTTTCTCTAGCTATTTTATATTCTGCTATTTTCTTAATTGCATCTTTTATTTTTTGTTTTGGTAATACACCTATTTTTCTTGTTACTAAATAATATTGTCCTCTCCAATGCAAGTTTTCTTCTTCTAATTCTTTTATTCTTGCTTTAATAACTTGCATATCTGAACAAGTTATGCAGCCATCACATTCATTTAATTTACAATTATCACATTTACTTAATATTTGTTCTATATTACTCATTACTTACTCCTTTTTCATTTACTCTTACTAGTTTTAATATTTCCTCAAATGGAATATTGGATAATTCTCTATGTATTCTTTCTGCTTTATATTTAATTCTTAATTCTTTTATTATTTCTTTAGCTTTATCTTTTTCTACTTTTACTATTCTAAATCTATCTTTATAAGCGTCATTTCCTATAAATTTTAATAACAACGTATTTGCACCCTTTTCAGTTGTCTCACAAATTCGTGGAAATTGATATTCTTTCTTTAAATCATTCCAAATCATATATCTATATTCCATACTAGCTCCTTTCTACTGTATAGCAGTTTTGTGAATATTGCTCTTTAGTTAGTATTGTTTTTATTTGATAATCTACAAAAGTTTTGCAGTTTCCATAATATAAATAACAATAATTTTTTCCTTTATCTATTTTATGTATTCGCTTTCCATTTACATAGTCTCCTACTCTTACAACCTCTGATATAATTTTAGAATGTTCTATTATTGCTATTGTAGGAATTGTATATAATGTACCATTTTGTATCATTTCAAACCATTGGCTTATTCCTTCTTCTGTATATCTTTGAAATATCCCGATGTCTCCACTTTTAGTTCTAACATAATCTCCTACTTCTATATCTTTATTTATTTCTTTGCTCATTTTCTATTATCCCTTTCTCTTATTACTTCACTTAACTTCTTACTTGAGTAATACTCATTATATATTTGAATCCAATCGTCTAATTCCATTGTAACTTTCCACTTTTTGTTGTTTTTTCTGTGGAAAACTGCTGGCATTTGATTATCTTTACTATCCCTTTTAGCTTGCTCCATAGCCTCATCTAGATTTAATGCTTGTACTCTTTTTACTTCTATGTGTATGTAATTTAAGCCAACTACGTCTTCTCCATCTAAGCCATTATATTGCTGTCCTCTTCTACAGTTATATCCATATTCGTTAAGTTTACTGGCCAACTCTCTTTCTCCGCTTTGCTCCTTTTCTTTTGCTATTAATCATCTTTCTTATTTTCCTTTCTATATATGTTTATCCAAGTTGCAAGACCTAAACAGAATATTATAAAACTAGCATATATTAGCATTGAAATTTTTATTATTATTTTTACAATTTCCATCTTTTGCTCCTTTCATATAATTCTGACATCTATAAATTCCATTAAAATCTTCAAGTTCTAATCTATTACAGCCTAAACAGGTAAAGCATTTTTTATCACTACTTATTTGTTTCATCTTATACCTCTTAATCAATTCTTGGAATATGTCTGCTATATTCTAAGAAATATTCTTCTTCTTTTTTTCTTCTAGCTCTTTCTGCTTTGTCAACTACTAGTTCTGGATAGTCATGCCCCCATTCTCTCCTAGCTCTTGTAATACTTTCACAACTTATCTCTCTAAAACTTAATCGCTCCATTACATTTACAAAATTTGTTTTTGCTAAATTTGGTTCCAATTGTTGTACTACTTTTAGTATCAAATAGTTGTCATCTGCTCTAGCTCTACTATCATCCTTTAAAATCTTATATACTGTTTCCTTTATTTTTCTATTCATCTGTACCTCCTAAATATTTGAATAAAAATTATCTAAATTCTCATATTCTCTTTGTT
>CALXXB010000107.1 GCA_944392525.1 uncultured Clostridia bacterium
TTGAGGCTCTGCTTGTAACATAGCCTTTTAGGCGTTATGAGTAAAATACCTCCGGCTAAGCCGGAGGATTTTTATTTAAAATAAACCAAATAGCTAATTGATAATGGTATTTGTTTATGATAAGATTAAGCAAATAGTAACTTGTAAGGAGGTCCTTTTATGAAAATAGTAGATGGGAAAAAAGTTATATGGGAAGCAGACAATTTTATTGTAGTTGCGGTAGACCGTCCTTTTATCTCTAGAGAAGAAGGCGGACATATGATGATAAGAGGAAAAGATAAATATAAATATGATTCACGTTTGGATTTTTCTCCAAAAGAAGTTTTAGAACAACAAAGATTATGTCAGATGGTTTGCGAAGCATATAAAAAGGCAATGAAAAGAAGAAATATAGAAATTGTAAGAATTAATTTTTTTGAAGCTGGTAATTGGGCTTGGAAGAAAGATGAAAAAGGTAATGTTTCAAAACCACACTATCATGAACACATCTTTGGAAGAACAATTGATGCTAAAAAACAAAAATTCCCAGACGCTCCATATTTACCAGATAGAAAAAGTGGGTTTTATGATGGATTTGAACCTCTTGATGATAAAGATATAGAGTATATTATAGAAGAAATGAAAGTACTTGATAATAGCGAAAAATACAGTAAAAAAGTTTGGAATATTATTTAATAGTTAAGTGTAAAATAGAATTTTTTAAGTAAATAGAAAGAATGATAAAAATGATAAATTTTGATGAGATAGAAGAAGTAGCAATACCTAATCTAAATGGAGGAGAAGGAATAACAAAAGCTAATATGTTTATGGATAAAAATATAAAAATAATGAAATCAACAATAGAAAAAGGTTCTTCTATTGGAGAACACATACATAAAACAAGTAGTGAAATAGTTTATGTGATAAGTGGAGAAGCAAAATGCATTTTAGACGGTAAAGAAGAGATAGTAAGAGAAGGAGAATGCCATTATTGCCCAAAAGGTAGCACTCATTCTATAATAAATAATAAAGATGAAAATTTAATTGTTTTTGATGTTGTTCCTGAACAATAAGAGTCCATAAATAATTTAATGTAAAAGTTAAATTTGAGAAATGATGAAAAATATGGTATAATATATGTATATATTGTTAAAAGCAGTTTTAGTTGTACGTAAGAGAAGGAGGGGATTGTTATGAAGAAAGCGTTAAAAGTTTTAGGAATAATTTTAACTATATTGATAGTGTTAGTAGCTATATATTACGTAGTAATACATTTTGATGGTTTCTTAAATAAGGATAACCCAATGACAAGAGAGGAAGTAGTAGAATTATTAGAAAAAGGAAAGGAATATCCTAACTATTATTATTCTTCAGAAGATAGATGGATTTTTGGATATATAACTGGAAATAAAACAGAATCATACAAAAAAGACAATATTGAAAAAATTGTAGTTAGTGGAGAATTATATAGATGGACAGATTATAATAATAATGAAAATATTATAATAATTGGAGAACATGATGGTAAAAAATATGCAAGTGTAAGTAATCTAGACAACTTTGAGGAAAATGATGAAAGTCAAAGTGGTTTTGATTATTCACTTATTGCAGATGAAGAAACATTTAACACTGATTTTAAATATCTAGGTGAAAAACAAGTAGATGGTAGAGATACAATAATTGTTAAAGTTTGGAACAAAGATTGGGTTAGTGTAGATTCAACTAAATTCTATATTGATAAAGAAACAGGTTTAATAATGAGAAGAATAGATTATGCTGCATTAGGATTTATAAGAATAGATTGTGATAGAAATGTAAAAATGGATATTGTTACAGACAAAGATGTTCAAAGACCAGATTTAGAAGGTTATGAAATTTTTCAATAATAGTATAAGTTATTATGATGAAGGTTAGCTTAAATGCTAATCTTCTTTTTGGTTGATTGATAATTTCTACTGTTTGTGATAGCATAAAAGAAAAATGAAAAGGATAGAGGTAAAAGTGATAAAAGAATTTGAGATAGAAGGTAAAGTTGTAAGTGTGCATAGTAAAGAGAATTGTTTGGGCGAATTACCAGTAGTTATATTACATACATATGAAAATGAAGGAAAAGAAGTTTTTGATAAATGTATAGAACTTTGTTGTAAAGATTTTATATTAGTTTCAATATCTAATTTGGATTGGAACAATGATATGAGTCCTTGGTTTGCTTTAAAGTTAAATGAACATGGAGAAGATTTTTTAGGAAAAGCAGATAAATATATAGAGGTCCTTGTAAACAATATTGTTCCAAGTGTAGAAAAATATTTAAAAGATGATTTAAAGATTAGTGTAAAATATTATGGAATTGCAGGTTATTCTTTAGCAGGATTATTTGCTGTTTATTCAGGATATAAAACAGAAATATTTAGAAGAATAGCATCAGCATCAGGTTCTTTTTGGTTCCCAAAATTCATAGATTTTGTAAAAGAAAATAAAATATCTTCCAATGTTGAAAAGATATATTTTTCTTTAGGAAATAAAGAAAGTAAAGTTAGAAATGAGGTTATGAAAACTGTTGAAGATAATACAAAAGAGATAGAAAGAATATATAATTCTAAAGGAATTAAAACAATTTATGAAGAAAATCAAGGAAATCATTTTAAAGATGGAACTTTAAGAATGGCAAAAGGAATAAAGTGGATATTAGAATAAGTAGTCTAATATAGTTA
>CALXXB010000108.1 GCA_944392525.1 uncultured Clostridia bacterium
AGACAAAGTGAAGAAATATCACATATAATGGAAAATGTTATTTATATAGAGTTAAAGAAACGTGGATACAATGTGGATGTTGGTTCTGTTGAAATACGTGAGGGAGATGCAAAAAAGCAATTAGAAATTGATTTTGTAGCTAATAAAGGAAATAATAAAATATATATTCAGTCAGCTCTTGAAATGAAAACATCAGAGAAAGTGCAACAAGAACAAAAATCATTATTAAATGTAAATGATTTTTTCAAAAAAATAATAATAGTGGGAGATAATATAAAAAGATCACGCTATGATAATGGAATTATTTTAATGAGTATTTATGATTTCCTTTTGGATAGCAATAGTTTAGAATATTAACCAAAATAATGATTATACAAAGAATCTTATATGTCTTAATAAAAATATTAAATACTTTAAAAAGTAAATTTTAAAGCATTGCCCTCAGTGATTAAAATTTTGGATGCTGTGTATAAAAATTAAAGTATCAAGGGAAAAATAAAAAGAAGTTTTATTGCAACAATAAAGCTTCTTTAATTTTTTATAAATTTTATAATTTCATCATCTGGTATATCTAATGCTTTTACAATCTTTTTGAAGGTTGATACTCTTGTGTTTTCTTCGTTACGTTCTAGACGTTGCAAATGTCTTGAACTAATACCGATTTCTTCTGCAAGTTCTTCTTGTGATAACTTAAGTCTTTTTCTATATTGCTTTATCATATTTTACCTCCAACATCAGATTTTAATTATTATATTATACTTATAGTTAAATTAGAACGACATTTCTGTCAGAAAGCTGATTTTTAAATATTTTTTCATTTTAGTTATACATTTTAGATATAAAAAAATATGGTAAGTATAGGTTTACAATAGATATGTCACACGAAGATATAAAAAAATAAATAGGAAGTACCAAAAATATGATAAAATGATTTTAACCACAAAATCTAAATATCAGGAGGTACTTCCTATGGGTAATAGTATAACACAAAAATTAAAATATAAACAGAGTGTAGTGAAATTTTCTTATAAATATGGAGTAACAAAAGCAGCGATAAAGTTTGGAGAGAATAGAAGGACAATATATAGATGGAGAGACAGATATGACGGAACACTAGAAAGTCTAAAGGATAAGTCAAGAAGACCACATGCGCATCCAAATGAGCATACAAAGGAAGAAATAGAGTTAATAAGAAGATACAAAGCGAATAATAAAAAAACAGGACTAGTGGTGTTATGGGTGAAATTGAGAAGGGCAGGATATAAAAGAAGTGTAACAAGTTTGTATAGGATGCTAATAAAATTAGGAATATACGAAAAAACACCAAGCAAAAAGAAAGATAAAAATGAAGGAAAATATCCAGAGATGACAAGACCAGGAGAGAAAGTACAAATAGATGTAAAGTATGTACCAAAGAAATGTTTAAGTAAAGAATTACAAGAGCAAGGGGAAAGATTTTATCAATATACAGCAATAGATGAATATAGCAGATATAGATATTTATGGTTCACAAATGAGCACAACACATATGCATCAGCAGAATTTGTAGAGAGATTAATAAAAGTGTTTCCATTTAAGATAGAGAAAATACAAACGGATAATGGATTTGAATTTACAAATAGACTAAGCTGGCAAGCATTTATGAAAGATAAAGAGACAATGTTTGAGAAGAAGCTAAAGAAATTAGGAATAGAGCATAAGTTAATAAAGCCACATACACCAAAGCAAAATGGAAAAGTAGAGAGAAGTCATAGAAAAGATCAAGAAAGATTTTATTATGAGAAAGTATTTTGTAGCTTAGAAGATTTAAGAAACAGAGCAAAATACTGGATAAAAGAGTATAATAATTTCCCAATGAGGCCACTAGGATGGTTGAGTCCAAAGGAAAAGTTAGAAGAATATAAGTGTAAAGTAAAATAGCATTCATATAAAGAGGTACTTCAAATAGTATAAATATCAATTGAGTGTGACATATGTTTGACAAACCTACATTAAATTTATATAAATTTTTAATAAAACTATTGACAATTGAGTAAACATTCAACTATAATAAAGAAAACAGTTGAGTACATATTCAATTATTTATACATATAATTGATTTGAAAGGAGAAAGATATGTCAAAAAACGAATTTATATGTGATTGTAATATAATCCATGATGATATTGTAAAAGATACATTAAGTAAAATGCCAGAAGATGATTTATTTAATAAATTAGCAGAATTTTTTAAGATTTTAGGTGATACAACAAGAGCAAAAATATTATTTGCATTAGACCAAAACGAAATGTGTGTATGTGATATTGCAAATGTACTAGGAATGAGTAAATCATCAATATCACATCAACTAGGAACTTTAAGAAGAATGAGCATTGTAAAATGTAGAAGACAAGGAAAAGAAGTATATTACACAATTGATGATGACCATGTAAAAGGTTTATTTGAATTAGGAATTGAACATATAGAACATAAATAGGAGGAAGTCATGAAAAAGAGTTTAATACAAATAATA
>CALXXB010000109.1 GCA_944392525.1 uncultured Clostridia bacterium
ACTGCTTTACAATCTTGATTTGAACAAATTCTTCTATTTACTATTCTTTCTATTATTTCTTCTTCAGGTGTTGTTAAATTTATTACTAAATCAACTTTTTTACCTTTTTTTTCTAATAATTTGTCTAATTCTTCTGCTTGTTTTACTGTTCTTGGGAAACCATCTAATATGATTCCTGCTTGTACATCATCATCTTCTAATCTATTTTCTACTAATCCTATTGTAACATCATCTGGTACTAGTTCTCCTTTTGATATATAGCTTTCTGCTAATTTTCCTAACTCTGTTTTTTCTTGTATATGTTTTCTAAAAATATCTCCTGTTGATACTTGTGGTATACCTAATCTTTCTTTTAATATACCAGCTATAGTTCCTTTTCCAGTACCTGGTGCTCCTAACATAATAATTACCATTATCTAAACACTCCTCTACTTTTGTTTTTAAGATTATTTCTTAATAATCTTTATCATATCTATTATATTTCTAATAACAGACATGATAAAAACTATTTAAACAAGATTTTGGGACGTCTTTTGCATAATAAAATCCGTCCCATATATTTTACTCTAAAAATCCTTTGTAATGTCTCATTGCTAATTGAGATTCTAATTGTTGAACAGTTTCTAGTGCTACACCTACAACGATTAAGATTGAAGTACCACCAAATGCAATGTTTAAGTTTGTAAATCTTAATAACATTGGTATAATAGCTATCAATGCTAAGAAGAATCCTCCAAACCATGTTAACTTTGATATTATTGATGATAAATAATCTGTTGTTGGTTTTCCTGCTCTTATTCCTGGAATAAATCCACCATTTTTCTTAATATTGTTTGATACTTCTGCTGGATTGAATGTAGCATAAGTATAGAAAAATGTAAATCCTATAATTAACAATAAATATACAAGTGCATTTGCTATAGAATATCCAATTGGCACATTTGAAGTTGATGTAGCAATTGAGAAATTATATAGTCCTGCTAAAAATCCTGTTTGATTTGCTATATCAGGTACAAATATTTGAATTATCATAGCTGGGAATGTCATAAAGCTACTTGCAAAGATAACTGGCATAACACCTGCCATAGCAAGTTTTAATGGAATGTGTGTACTTTGTGCACCCATCATTTTTCTTCCAACTACCTTTTTAGAATATTGTACAGGTACTCTTCTTTCTGCTTGTTGTACAAATACAACACCTGTAACTAAAATAATTGCTCCAATTACAATTCCTATTGCTAATAATAATCCTGTTGTACTAAATCCTGCATCTGTCATAATTAAGCTCCACAATGTAGTTATTCCTCTTGGTAATCCTGAAATAATACCTATGAAAATTAACAATGAAATTCCGTTTCCTATTCCTTTAGCTGTGATTTGTTCTCCAAGCCACATTAGGATTGATGTACCAGTAACTAGACCTGCAACTACTAATACCCCTGTTAAGAAACTATTATCTACGAATATTCCAGATGATTGATAAGATAAATAAATACCAATTCCTTCAACTAAGGCAAGTACTATTGTAAGTATTTTAGTATATCTATTAATCTTTCTTCTTCCTTCTTCTCCACCTTCTTTAGTTAATTTTTCTAATGATGGAATAATCATTGCAAGTAATTGAATTACGATAGAAGCTGTAATGTATGGACTAATTGACATTGCGAAAACAGAAAATCTTGAGAAAGCACCTCCTGAAATCATATCAATTAATCCTGCTATTCCATTAGTATTGCTCATTGCATCATTTAGAGCTATACTGTTAACTCCTGGTACTGTTATGTAACATCCAAATCTAAATACAACGATTAGTACTAAAGTATATAATAATCTTTTTCTAACATCAGGTGTTTTTAATGCATTTTTGATTGTTTTAAACAACTAAATCACCTCAGCCTTTCCGCCTAAAGCTTCGATTTCTTCTTTAGCTTTTGCTGTAAATCTTTTGGCTTTAACATTTACTTTTTTATCTAATTTCCCTGTTGCTAAAATAACAATACCATCATTGATTTTTCCAATAATTCCTTCTTCTAATAGACTTTCAGCAGTAACGTCTGTATTTTTTGCTTTGCTAAGCATTTTTAATGTTACTTCTGTATAAGTTTTAGCATGAACATTATTAAATCCTCTTTTTGGTAATCTTCTAAATAATGGAGTTTGACCACCTTCGAATCCACGTCTTACTCCTCCGCCGCTTCTAGATTTTTGTCCTTTTTGTCCTCTTGCTGATGTTTTTCCATTTCCTGAACCTATACCACGACCTACTCTATTTCTCTTTACTTTCTTTACAGCTGGTTTTAATTCGTCTATTTTCATTTTAAGTCTTGCACCTCCTTCTTTAAATTAGCAAGGAATTAATATTCCTTAAATTATAAAATTTCTTCTACTTTTTTACCTCTCTTTTTAGCTACTTGTTCAACTGTCATCATTGATTTTAATCCTTCAAGTGTAGCATAAACAACGTTTCTTGGATTGTTTGTTCCAATAACTTTTGTTCTTATATTTCTATATCCTGC